>JALVYZ010000168.1 GCA_027037705.1 bacterium
CAATAGCGTCCTAAACAATTAAAAAAAAGTTAAAAAAAAGGAGAAGTAATTTAATATCTCAAATTATCTTTGAGTTTGAACAAAAAAACAACTTCTCCAATGACAAATGTAACATTATTTAGCCAAATAATATCAGTACTTGATAGAAATAGTTTTAAAAAGCTTGTAAAAAAATATGGTACTGATAAACATCAAAAAGGATTTGATAGTTGGTCACATTTAATATCAATGCTTTTTAGTCAATTTGCCAATAGTCAATCCCTGCGTGACATCAGCAATGGATTACGATCAGCTACCGGGAATTTAAATCATTTGGGAGTTAATAAAGCTCCTACAAAATCTAATCTTAGTTATCAGAATAAAAACCGTAATTGGGAATTATTCAGAGAATACTATTATTCTTTATTAAAAAGTTTAGGACAGCAAGCAGGATTTAAACAAGTGAAGTTTAGAATTAAGTCAAAAATATTCTTATTAGATTCTAGCACGATAAGTTTATGTTTAAGTCTTTTTGACTGGGCTAAATATAAAACTAAAAAAGGTGCTATAAAACTACATACTTTGCTTGATTATGACGGTAATTTACCGGTATATGTCAATATTACAAATGGTAAAACAGCTGATAATAAAGGTGCTTATGATATTCCACTATTAAGTGGTAGTGTAATTGTTGCTGATAGATTTTATAATGACTTTTCTTTGTTAAATATTTGGGACAGCAGCGGAGTGTATTTTGTGATTAGACATAAAGACAATATTCAATTTGAAACAATAAAAGAATTAGAATTACCTGATAATAGGCATCAACATATTCTTAAAGATGAAATCATAGTACTTACAGGAGTCGATACCAAAAAGAAATATCCCAAAAAATTAAGACGAGTAGCAATCTGGGATGATATAAATAATCAAGTAATAGAAGTGATTACTAATCAAATGACTTGGTCAGCGAATACCATATCAGAACTATATAAAAGTAGGTGGCAAATAGAAATATTTTTCAGAGAAGTTAAACAGCTACTTCACATCAAATCATTTATAGGAACTAGTGAAAATGCTGTGATGATTCAAATATGGTCTGCTTTAATTACAATTCTCATACTAA
>JALVYZ010000169.1 GCA_027037705.1 bacterium
GATTTTATAGCACTTTCTAAAACTGAATCAGATACTGCTGTTATCCAGGTACTTCTATATAATAACTTTCCCAATAATGTATTCTGACCAACTTTCATTCCTTCTATACCTGAATGTAAAGTCAAAAGAATAGGAATGTTGTATAATTTTTCTTTTAACAAAAAAATACTAATGGGAATCCCACCAAAATGAACATGAATTAAATCTGGTTCAAAATCTTGTATTACTCCTTCTATTTTTTTACTAATAATTAAAAGTTTTTGGATATCTCTTTTATATATCGCTTCAATCATTGGGAAACGATATATTGGAATTTCTTTAAATTTATCTTTTGGTTTTTTAGCCAATTCACTATTTGATGTAACTATAACAAATTCATGTCCCTTTTGTTTTAACAGAGGAATAGCTCGCATAGATAATGTTTCAATTCCACCAATATCTGGCCAGAAAAGAGGAACAAAATAAAGTATTTTCATGTCAACTCTTTTAAAAATTTATATATAACTTCTGAAATTTCATCTGAATTTGTACCAAGTTTTAAAGAATATGCAGGAACTTTTTTAACTAAGTTAGATATTTTAAAAAATGATTCTTTCCCAAATCCTGGAATCTGTAAGATTGTACTTGGAGCCAATGCTTTTAAAGCATCTGAAGTAGATGCTGATATAATTTTAGTAACTTTTTCTCCTGAAATACAAGGAATCAAAATGGCTTTAACATATAGAAATTTAGCCAAACGATTACGAAATGATGGAAATAAAATAAAAAGAGCCTTTTCTTTTTTTAATCTTTCAGAATTATATAATGTATTTTTTAAAAAAGAAAATTCATCAATAAGCTCTGAATCAACTTTTGCTGAATTATAAATAGAATGCACTTTTAAATTATTATTCATTTCAACAAGGCAATAATCATCAGCAACATATTTAAATGATTCTTTTTTCAAACATCTCAAAACTGTTGTAGATTTTCCAGAACCCCCAGAACCAACAATAAGAACTCCATAGTTTTCTATACCAACAGCAGCTCCATGAATAAAAATATATCCATTCACTAAAAGCCACTGCGGTAATATTCCTAACAAGGGAGCTCCAGTTTCAAAATAAGGAACAGCTTCTGCATCTTTGACCCAATATACAGCTATATTATTTTTTAAGTCAAGAAGACTTAATGCATTTCTATCTGCTTGAAAAACTGTTTTTATAGTATCATTACTAAATCCTTTAATTGCTCCTTTTGGCATAAAAGCTTCATTTTCCCATGGTCTTTTAATCATAGGAATTCCTGTAGAAATGCTATCCCATAAATATATGTTAAATTCTGATTTAAAAGAGAAATCACATTCTAAATGTTTTACTGCTGGAAGAATTACTGAAGATAATTTAATAGATGCAAAATGAAGAGAAATTATTTTATTTCCTATTTTTAACTTAACAATGTGTTCTTCTTTTGTTGATTCTTTTGCAAGAAGATAACGTCTATAAACCTCATCGAAAAATTCTTCAGGAGAAAGCATAATTTTATTATTTAGTATTTAAGCTTTGCTTTGGCCAACCAGATTCATCCACTTCATGTATAGGATCAAGTAATAATAATTCCTCTAAATCTGTATATTTTTCAATTGTTGGCACACAAAAAGGTTTCTTCTTCTGAGTACTTTGAATTGCCTTTGATTCAATTTTTGATAAATTTGATAATTGTTCATTTGATATATTTATCAATTCCTCATCTGCCAGTTTATAAACAAAATCTATTAAAGACTTTGTTATTTCTTCTTTTGAGCCATCATATCTTTCTAAAAATATTTCAATAATTTCTTCTAAAGTAGTTCCATTTACAATTTCATTCCATATTTCAGCAGCAATATTTTGAAGACTATAATAATATCCTTTTACAAGATTGATAATAATAACTTCATCATCAATTATATCATAAGAAATATCTTGCTCATTAATTTTTATCTTCATTTAATTTCTCCTTTTACAAAATTTTATTAAATTGAGGAATTATAAAAAGGATGAATTTATATGGGGAAAACCATCCCAAATTGTATAATTTCTCATTATATTCTTATAACATCATAATATATAAGTGGTTGATACAAAAAATAAACTCGCAAACTCTTAATATCTATGAATTTCTCTTAAGTCCAGAGAATAATCAAAGAACTATTATTTAGTTTGTTAATTTTATCTCATTTTATGATAAAAATCAAGTAGAAACCTTTAATATAAAATTGAATGTTTTATAACAAATGAACAAAAGCTCATATTGGTCATAACGATTTAAATTATTACTAATAAAAATAAGTTTGACTTTTTTAAATTTATTCACTATATAAAGATAATGTCTTTAAATAATCTTATTGAGCCAAATCATATATATAATTTTCTTGAAAAAATTGTTAATATTAATAGCTATTCATATAATTTAGCGGGCATTGAAAAAGTTGCAAAGTGCATAATTAATGAAGCTAAAATTCATGGATTCAATTTTGAAAAAATTTATCCTTCTGACGATTCTAATAGATTTCATCTCATATTAAATAGAGGTTTAAAGGAAAATTTTTTTGGAATTGTTGGTCATATAGATACTGTTCATCCTCCTGAAAGTTCATTTAACAAATTAACTAGTAAAGATGATAAGTTAATTGGCCCTGGTGTAAATGATATGAAAGGCGGAGTTGTGGTTGCCTTATTCTCAATGTTTATTCTTAAAAAACTTGGAAATTGCCCTAATTTTAAAGTTATCTTTAATACAGATGAAGAAATTGGATCAAAAACATCTAAAGAACTTATAAAAGATGAGATGAAAAATGCAAAAGGAGTTTTTGTTTTTGAAGCTGGAAGGCTTCCTGGAAATAAAATAATTTCTGAAAGAAAAGGAGTTATGGAATTAGTAGTTGAAGTTTTTGGAAAAAATGCTCACGCTGGGGAAAAACCTCATGAGGGAATAAATGCAATTGTTGAACTTTCTGATAAAATTTTAAAATTGCACAATATTTCAGGATCAATTGATGGATTAACAATTGAGCCAGGTATTGTTTCAGGAGGAACAGCAAGAAATGTTATTCCAGATTATGCAAAAGCTGTTATAGATGTAAGATTCAAAAAAAATAGTCATAAGAAAATTATTAAAGAAAAAATTGAAAATGTTTTAAAACAGTGTTATTTAGATAAATCGCAAATTAAGTTTAGTTTAAATGCTCACAGAATGCCTCTTGAGCTAAATGAAAAGTCAAAATTTTTAATTGAAAAATATATTTCAACTGCAAAATCTCTTGGATATACTGTAACTACTACAACTTCAGGAGGAGTTTCAGACGCAAATATTTTAAATAACATTGCTCCAGTAATTGATGGACTTGGCCCTGTTGGCGATTTGTGTCATACAAGGGAAGAATTTATAATCAAAGATTCATTAATTGATAGAATAAAAATTTTTACTGCTTTTATTAAAAATTTGCAGGGAGGTGTAGCATGAAAAAATTATTATTAACAATTGGAGCATTATTATTAAGTTTTACATTAATCTGGGGAAAAACATTAAAAATCGGGCTTTCCTCTGATATTCGTTCTCTTGACCCTTATTTTCATAATGAGACTGTTACAAATTCTGTTTTATCAAATATTTATGAAGGGCTATTCTATTTTGACAAAGACCTCAAACCTTATCCTGTGCTTGCAACTGGATATAAAAACATCAGTAAAACAGAATGGATAATATATTTGAGAAAGGGAGTTAAATTCCATAATGGTGATGTATTTAATGCAGATGATGTCATCTATTCTTTTAATAGAATAAGAAACTGGAGCAAATCAGGATTTAAATCCAAAGTTAATATGATTGAAAAAATGGAAAAGATTGATGATTACACTGTAAAAATAATTACCAAGGGACCTTATCCAATATTAATAAGAAAATTAACATACATGAAAATCCTTGATAAAGAATATTATAAAAACAAACCAGATGAATTTTTTGCTCTTCATGCAAATGGCACAGGTCCATATAAACTTGTATCCTGGAATAAAGGTAATTCAATAATTTTACAGAGAAATGAAAATTACTGGAGGAAAAAACCTTA
>JALVYZ010000170.1 GCA_027037705.1 bacterium
ACGTCCCGATGCCGCACAACCGCTACGGCATTCCCGCGTATTTCGTGATTGCCCGGGTGGAGGCGGCTTCCAACCTGCACCGCTACGACGGTGTGAAATACGGCTACCGCACGCCCGACCGAGTCGCGGATATGCGCGAAATGTACCGCAAGAGCCGCGGGCAGGGTTTTGGCCTGCAGCCCAAACTGCGGATTTTGATGGGGATGTACGTCAGCGCGGCGCAGTACAGCGAGCGGTATTACCAGCGCGCGCTGCAGGTGCGCACCCTCATCCGCCGCGATTTTGAAGCAATTTTTGACCCCGAGGGCAAGTATCGCTTGGATGCCCTGCTGACGCCCACCACACCGACCGCGGCGTTCCCGATGGGCGCGGTGTACGGCGACAGCGTGCTGATGCAATACGCCGACCAGTTGACCGTGGCCGCTAACCACGCGGGCGTGCCCGGCATTTCCGTGCCCGTCACCACCGACGCGGACGGCCTGCCCTTAGGCGTGCAACTGCTTGGCCGCGACTTTGACGAGGCGACGATTCTGCGCCTCGCCCGCGCGGTGGAAGAAGGCGCGACGTTTACGGCGAAGGTGTGAAAACCACAGAAAGCACAGAGATTTACAGAGAACACAGAAGGCAGAAAAATGGGCGATGAACGAGACCCGGAAACTTATGCGATTATTGGGGCTGCGTTGGAGGTTCATCGGGAGTTAGGCGCTGGCTTTCTGGAAGCGGTATATCAAGAGGCTTTAGCCCTGGAATTGCAACGGGCAGGCGTTCCGTTCCAGCGTGAGGTGGCTCTGCAGATTATGTACAAAGGGCAACCATTACGAAGCGTTTATCGGGCTGATTTTGTGTGCTTTGAGAGCATCATTGTGGAACTCAAAGCCGTTGAGCGCCTTACCTCCCGTGAAATGGCTCAACTTGTGCATTACCTCAAAGCCACCGGCTTTCACAAAGGTCTGCTCTTGAACTTCGGCGCGCCAAAGTTGGAAATCAAGCGCGTCGTCCATTGAAAAAATTCTGTGTTCTCTGTATTTTCTCTGTGTCCTCTGTGGTTTCCGCTGTGGTTTCCGCTCACAGTTTTACAAGGAGCGCGTTATGGAATATGAAGC
>JALVYZ010000171.1 GCA_027037705.1 bacterium
TTCCCGGAAAAAGAGTGGTAATACATGACTGACCTACAATATATTTTTTATGGTGTTTTAATTTAATACTCCAGAAGTTATGAAAAATTAAAGCCTTTCCATCTTTTTTGCCAACATATAACATTATGTGACCTGGGAACCATATTAAAGTTAAATAAGGCTTTGCATGTTTAATAATATATTTTTCTCTATTTCTCGGTGAAAATCTTCTTAAATTAATATATCGTCCTAACTCTTCATAGTGAGCCTGATCATAAGAATTTCTTGGCAAATAGATATTAAAACCAGCAAATAAATCTCTTAAAGTCATTGAGCAATCTCTAAAAAAGTAAGATCCACCCCAAAAATAAGGTTCTCCTGTTAATTGATTAGATATGTATGCAAGATTTTTATATGTTAACTTTATTGGAGCAATTGAAAAATATTCTTTTGGAACTTTTATTTCTTTTATTTTTGCATAATTATTAACATCTTTAACAGGAATTTTTATTATAAAATAATTCTCTCCAGCTTTACTTAATGGGAATCTTGCACCAATAAAAGATAAAAATTGAAAAAAGTTTTTATCATTATACACAGGGACTCTATCTTTTATTGGGACAACAAATTTATTAGAATACCATTTTTCAATAAATTTATTATCAACATAAGCAAGATCGTTTATTTTTATCCACCCAGCTGCAATATAATTTTCTACAAATGCCCATTTTCTATCTTTTGAAATATGAGTAATTACTACTGGAGTACCTATAAAAATTGAAGAGTTCTGCATCATATCAAATGGGAAACTCCCTTTTTTTATAAATAAAGGGAAATCAATAGGTAATACTCTTATAGAGGTGTTTTTTACTGTAATTGCTCTTACAAATGCATTTGGATATGTATCCAAATTAGCATTTTCTTTAATTTTAGCAATAAATTTTTTATCCACTACTTGACTGTTTATAAAATAATATTTTCTTTTTTTTAATTTTCTAAACCCCCAACTAACAAAATATTTATCAAAAGTTGGAGCCATTTGGATGAATGGTTTTAAGAATTTATAATTATAAAAGTTTGTTAAAAATTTTTCTTCCTTGTCAGATATTAATTGGGTATTATAT
>JALVYZ010000172.1 GCA_027037705.1 bacterium
CTACCATTTTCTAAATGAGATTTAATGAAATCATTTAATTTTAACATTTTTTCATGTGTAAAATTATTATCTATATTGACTTTTAATTCAATACTATTTGAGAACTCTTCTCCAACTTCATCTATATCAACAATATTTTCAGCCAATATTTTAATCCCATTTTCATTTTTATCTATATTTCCTTTAATAAAAACAATATTATCATTTTTTAATAAAGCTTTTCTATTTTCATATAACTTAGGGAAAACCAACACTTCTACTTGACCTGTTAAATCCTCGAGAAAAAATGTAGCCATAGAATCACCTTTTTTCGTTTTGGTAATTTTAAGTTTATTTATTATTCCACCAAGTTTTATGTTAGAAAAATTATAATCATTTTCTTGAAGACTTTCAATTGAAGTTGATGAAAATTTTTCTAAAATTTCTTTGTACTTATTTAAAGGATGGTCTGTTAGATAATATCCAATAAGCTCTTTTTCATACATCAATTTTGTTTCTTCATCCCATTCTTCAATCTCTTCAACTTTTATAGAAAAACTTGATTGTTCAATATTATCACTTGAAAATAATCCTCTTCCCATTTTCTTTTTTTCTCTTTTTTCTAATGTTACCCTCTTTAAAACATCATCCAAAATTCTCATTTTTGTAGCTCTATTATATTTCAAAGAATCCATAGCTCCTGATTTTATCAAACTTTCAATAACTTTTTTATTTACTTTATTTAAATCTACCCTCATACAGAAATCAATTAGATCTTTAAACTTACCTTTTTTCCTTGCTTTTATTATTGAATTAATTGCTTTTTCCCCAACATTTTTTATTGCTCCTAATCCAAACCTAATTGCATTGCCATCTATAGTAAAATCTAATTCGCTCACATTAACATCAGGAGGTAAAATTTTTATCTTTAAATTTTTACTATCATCAATATTTTTTATTACTTTATCTGGATTATCTTTATCTTCAGTAAGTAACGCTGTCATAAATTCTACAGGATAATGAGCTTTTAAGTATGCTGTTTGATATGCTATATATGCATATGCTGCAGAATGAGATTTATTAAAACCATAGCCAGCAAATTTTTCCATTATATCAAAAAT
>JALVYZ010000173.1 GCA_027037705.1 bacterium
TTCTTGAAGAGATAAACAGAAGCTTGAAATATAATTGGCGGAAGCGTATGGGAATCGAACCCATCTTCCACCTTTCGGCGGAACACTGGATTTGAAGTCCAGGCCGGTCACCAGACCGGAAACGCTTCCAAGAAAATTAAATACATTAATTTTTCAGAAATGTAAATATCTTAAATTTTTAGTTCAAGATGAATTGTTTTTGAAGGCTCAAAATTGTTAGAACTGAAAAATTTTATTAATTCAATATCATTCCATGCAACAAGTGTGCTTATTTTTTCTACTCCAAGTGATTTTAAATGTTCAATGAATTCTTTTAATAGTAATTTACCTACACCTTTTTTCTGATATTCTGGGTCAACTCCAATTGTGTCAAGTTTTGCCCTATCTTCAGAAATACCATATTCTCCAATAAACAATTCTCCCATTATAAATCCAACTACTTTTCCATTTTCATCTTCAGCAACAAGTGAAGTTGGGACATAATCTCCAGATTTAACCAATTTTTCAAATTTTAATCTGTAATACTCCTCTCTTAGAACCTTATTAACCTTTTCATCAATTGCAAGAACATCATTAAAATCTTCCAGTTTCATTAATCTAACATTAAATTTTTCCATAATTTTACCTCTATAATAGAGTTTATGCGTAAATGAGTAAATGCGTTGATGCGTTAATAATTATTTTTTTATCCTCATCTACACATTTACGCATATTCGCATCAACCAATTTTCCTCTCCTCCTCAGGCAATGGTTCTGGGACTGGTTCCCCCTTCAGTCTCAACACTGCTTTAAATTTTGGAGGACAAGCCTGGTAACAGGTGCCACATTTTATACATTTATCCTGATCAATAACATGTATAACTTTTTTCTCTCCAATTATTGCATCAACAGGGCATCTTCTTCTACATATTCCACAAGCCTGACATTTTTCTGGATCAATATAGTAAGAGACAACATTTTCAAGTAAATCCTTCACTTCTTCATCTGTATAAAGACTTTCATATTCTTCTATTGAAGGAAAAGTCTTTGATAATTTTTCTTTTTCTTCAACTTTAATGTAAGGAATTAAATCAATAATTTTCTTAAATTTATTTTTCA
>JALVYZ010000174.1 GCA_027037705.1 bacterium
AAAGGAGCTTAAGTAATAATGAAAAAAATAATATTATTAATTATTGGAATTTTGATTTTTACTTTAAGTTGCAATAGTAAAAAAGAAGGGAACTCAAAAACTTCTACTGCAATTAAATCAGTCCAGGAATCAACTGATTCAGGATTCCAAGTATTTGATTTCAATAAGTTAAAAAGTATTTTATTAAAAAATCCTGATAAAATAGTATTACTAAACTTTTGGGCAACATGGTGTGGTGGATGTAGGGAAGAAATTCCTGATCTAATTCAATTTTATGATGAATACAAAGGAAAAGTAGTTCTAATAGGACTAAGTCTTGATGAATCAACTGATGATATTAAAAATTTTATTAAATTAGCAAAAATTAATTTTCCAGTTTATATAGCTGATAAAAAGCTTGTTCAACATTTTATGATTCAAACAATTCCAGTAACATTTATTTTTAAAAATGGTAAATTTATAAATATGCATATTGGACCTTACTTTTATGCAGATCTGAAAAGAGATATTGATAACTTACAGAAAAAAAGACAAAATGAGCAATAACATTTTACCATTCAAAGGTATTCTACCTAAAATTGGCAAGTCTTGCTATATTGCCCCAAATGCTTATATTATCGGTGATGTAACAATTGGTGACGATTGTGCTATTATGTTTGGCGCAATTATTAGAGGAGATGTAAATTTTATAAGAATTGGAAATAATACAAATGTACAGGATAATGCAGTTCTTCATGTGACAAGAGAGAAATTCCCATTAATTATTGGGGATAATGTTAGTATTGGTCATAGTGCAGTTGTTCATGGATGTATTGTTGAAGATGATGTTTTAATTGGAATTGGAGCAAAAATTTTAGATGGTGCGAAAATTGGAAAAAATTGTATAATTGCAGCTGGAGCAGTTGTAAGAGAAGGTGATGTTATACCCTCTCATTCTTTAGTTACAGGAATTCCTGGCAAAATAAAAAAACAATTAACAGAAAAAGATATTGAAAGAATAAAATTCAGCGCTGAAAGTTATAAAACTACAAGAGAGGATTTTTTAAATGAGTGTTAAATCAGGATATGTTGCAATTTTAGGAAGACCAAATGTTGGTAAATCAACATTAGTAAATTATCTTGTTGGTCAAAAAATTTCTATTGTTACACATAAACCGCAAACAACAAGGAATAAAATATTTGGGATAGCAAATTTTAAAGAAGGACAGATAATTTTAATAGATACACCAGGTCTTCATAAAGCAAATAAAGAATTAAATAAAGCCATGATGAAAGAAGCTTTAAGAAGTATTGAAGATGCAGATTTAAATATTTTTATTACAGATGTTTCTCCAAATAATTTTGAAAAAGATCAAGAATTTTTAAAAATTTTAGAAAATAGAAAAAATCTTCTTTTTATAAATAAAATTGATTTAATTAAAAAACCAGAACTTTTGCCAATGATTGAGAAGTATAATGACACTGGTTTATTTTTGGAAATAGTACCAATATCTTTATTAAAAGGTGATAACCTTGAAAAAATCACTGAAGTAATATTTAAATATCTTCCAGAGGGACCAGCATTTTATCCAGATGATATAACTTCAACTGAATCAATAAGATTCATTGTAGCTGAAATTATAAGAGAAAAAGTATTTTTAAAAACAAGGGAAGAAATCCCATATTCAACTTCTGTAATAATAGATTATTTTCAAGAAGAAGATGATATAGTTAAAATTGGAGCAACAATTATTGTGGAAAAAGATTCACAGAAAAAGATTGTAATAGGCTCTAAAGGTTCTATGATAAAAGAAATTGGGAAAGCTGCAAGAGAAGAACTTGAAATTTTTCTTGGTAAAAAGGTTTTTTTGGAACTATTTGTTAAAGTTGTAAAAAATTGGACTAAAAATCCAAGAAAAGTACAAGAGTTCCTGGGGAAGTAATTACTCTCATATATTTTCCCTTAAATATAAAAAACTTTACATAAGTCACTAAAAACTGATAATAAGTTGACAATTAAAATTATAAATGATAATTATTAAAAAAATTCAGGAGAGGATAAATGTTTGATATTAAAGAAGAAAAAGGAATAATAATAGTTAAACCCAACTTTAATATTGAAATTGAAAATTTGGACGAATTAAAAAATTTAAAAGAAGAAATACAGAACTATATTTCTGACAAGGAAGAGCCAAAAGTTATTTTAGATTTTGAAAATGTGTCATATGTTGATTCAACTGGACTTGGAAATATTATTAGAATTTTTGAAATTATAAAAAAAAAGAAAGGGACTCTCGCAGCTGTTAATCTTAATGTAGATGTTGAAAAAATATTTAATATAACAACATTAGACACTTTAATAAAAGTCTATCCTACATTAGAAGATGCAATAAATGAGTTAAGGGGTTAAAAAGTGAAAAATAAAGATGATGTTGTAATTGTTTCAGCTTGCAGAACTCCAATAGGCAAGTTTGGTGGAATCTTTAAAGACTTAAAAGCAAGTCAACTTGCAACATTTGTTCTAAAAGATGTTGTAGAAAGGATTAAATTAGATAAAAATTTAATAGATGACATAATTTTAGGAGATTGTGTTCAACATCCTGCTGAAGCGAATACTGCAAGAACTGCAATGCTTATGGCAGG
The DNA here is from genome assembly GCA_027037705.1 of bacterium. GTDB lineage: Bacteria > DYJV01 > DYJV01 > DYJV01 > JALVYZ01 > JALVYZ01. Next base: position 2,623 of record JALVYZ010000174.1, read on the forward strand.
TTTTCCTGTAGAAATTCCAGCTTGTACTATTCAGAGACAATGTTCAAGTGCAATGCAAGCAGTTGAACTTGGATACTTAAAAATAAAAAATGGAGATGCTGAAATTATTCTTGCAGGTGGTGTAGAGTCAATGAGTAATGCTCCATTTTATGTTGATGGAGCAAGATGGGGATTAAGACTTACCCATAAAGAATTTACAGATGCAATGTGGGAGATGCTTTATTCTGGAAGTAGAATTCTTGGAAAACCAATGATTATGGGTGAAACTGCAGAAAATTTAGCTGAAAAATATAATATTTCAAGAGAAGAACAGGATGTAATTGCATTAAGAAGTCATAACAATGCAGAAAAAGCAACAAAAGAAGGAAAATTTCAAGAAGAAATAGTTCCTGTAAAAATAAAAGATAAAGTTTTTGAAATTGACGAACATATAAGATTTGGTTTAAAGTTGGAAGACTTGCAAAAACTAAAACCTGTATTTAAGAAAAATGGAACTGTTACAGCAGGAAATTCTTCTGGGTTAAATGATGGTGCAGCAGCTCTAATAATTATGAAAAGAAGCAAAGCAGAGGAATTAGGCATTAAACCTTTAGCAAAAATTATTGGTTTCTCAGTGGCTGGAGTGGAACCTGAATTTATGGGATATGGTCCAGTACCTGCTACAGAAAAATTATTAAAAAAAACAGGAATATCATTAAAAGATATAGAATTAATTGAACTTAACGAAGCATTTGCAGCTCAATATTTAGCATGTGAAAAAGCTTTAAATTTAAATAGAGAAATTACAAATGTAAATGGTAGTGGAATTGGTCTTGGCCATCCTGTTGGATGCACTGGTGCAAGAATTATAGTTTCTCTTTTTTATGAAATGAAAAGACGAGGAGCTCAACTTGGACTTGCTACTCTTTGTGTAGGCGGCGGAATGGGAATGGCAACAATCATTGAATTAGAATAAATTTAGTTGACAAAAAAAACAAATTTTGATAATGCACCTCACGAATTGCGGGAGTAACTCAGCGGTAGAGTGCAACCTTGCCAAGGTTGAAGTCGCGGGTTCAAATCCCGTCTCCCGCTCTTTTTATTTTTAGTGGCGCCATCGCCAAGTGGTAAGGCAGAGGTCTGCAAAACCTCCATCGCCGGTTCGAATCCGGCTGGCGCCTTAAACTCTTCCTGAGGGATTAGCCATTCCATTAATAAAGTTATTATTCTTATTAGGAATTTTAATAGTATTAGCTTCACGAAAAATCAAAGTTGGTTATGTTCTTTTTATTGCAACTATTATAACTTACATTCTTTTTCCAATAAATATTAAAACTTTTACCATTGCAATACTAAAAAGCAGTATAGATTTAAAAACATTAAAACTTGTTATTTTAGTTCTTGCAATAATTTTTTTAAGCAATCTTTTAGAAAGCAAAAACCTATTAACTCAACTTGTTTTTCAT
>JALVYZ010000175.1 GCA_027037705.1 bacterium
TTCTACCTTTGTATTTGTATTATAACGATAAAGAAAGCATTGTTATAAACTTTGATTTAATCATCAATTAAGTTTAAATTCCCATTGAAAAAAAATCCAATCTGCACCTGAATCAGAATTGGTAACATTTTTAGCAAACTGACCTGGCCAAAAATGACCATATCCAGTATGAATAACAAAATATTTTTTAATTTTGCATTTACATTCCACATCAAATTCTTTTCCTATTCTACTTCCAGAATTTCCAGTTTTATCAACGTAATATTTAGAATTATGATACCATGCATCTCTTTTTTTCGCTAAATAAAATTGATGAAATTGTGCTTTTACATAGAATATTTTAAAATGTTTTAAAATTAAGTTAAATTGATAATCTTCTATATTTTTCCATTTAAAAAGATTCATTCTTCCAAGAACAGCATCAAGTGCACCAAATGCTCCATCAAAGGTTTTAATTTTACCATCATTATGATTATTATCACCAGAACCATATGTATACTCAAAATCCAAAAGTAAATTTTTAAGGTTATATCCAATAAGGAAATGATAACCGTATGCATCTATATCATCCTTTGAATATTTACCAACTTGCTTTATATATGTTGTATCAAAAACAAAATTATAAAAATCTTTTACAACAACTCTTGCACCATAATAATAACTGTTTAAATCATCGTAAAATCCTTGCTCGCTCTTATAATTGTTATGATAATCTTTTTTAGTCATAGCAAATGGTTCAATTTTTAACTTAAATGGTGAAGTAATTATTAAAAAAGAGCTATAAAAACCAAAACTTTCATATCCATGTCTATGATTGTAGCTAAATTGGTTAAATTTATGAAGAATTGTTCTACCGTAATATATTGAGATAAAATCATTTTTAATTTTATATGAAAATTTTATAGCATCCCAATCCCATCTTCCAGTATTTCCCCAGCTACCAGGTCCAAAAATCCTATGATCTCCGAAATAAATCAACTGTCTTCCAATTTTTAGAGATAATGGTATTGAAAATAAATTTTTTATCTGCAAGTATGTTTTAAATGGTTCAAAATAAACTTTGTAAGGATTATTTTTTATCTTAAATTTTTTATT
>JALVYZ010000176.1 GCA_027037705.1 bacterium
CAGCTCAATGCTTAAGAGGATGTGGTATTGGAATATACCAAGATTCTGTTGTGAAAGAAGTAAAGTATATTATTGACCATTCAGATAGTAAATTTGTTGTTGCAGAAGATCAGGAGCAGGTTGATAAGGTATTAGAATTAAAAGATGAAATTCCTAAAGTAAAAAAAGTTATTTATCATGACCCTAAAGGGATGTGGAAATATGATGACCCTATTTTAATGGATTTTAAGGAAGTAGAAGAACTTGGTAGAAAATATGAAAAAGAACATAATGTAGATTTTGATAAAATGATAGAAGCAACTCAGCCATCTGATATTGCTCAAATATGTACAACATCTGGAACTACTGGATTTCCAAAACTTGCAATGTTATCTCACAAAAACTTATTATACATGTCTTACAACTTAGGGATAGTTGATAGAAAATATGAAACAGATGAATTTGTTTCTTTTCTTCCTCTTGCATGGGTTGGTGAACAGATGATGAGTGTAGCAAGTGCACTTTTATTTAATTTTACTGTAAATTTCCCTGAAGAAGTAGAAACAGCAACTGAAAATATTAGAGAAATAGGACCAAATCTAATGTTTTCACCTCCAAGAGTTTGGGAAAATTTGGCAGCGACAGTTCAGGTTAAAATTTTAGATGCTTCTCCTTTTAAAAGATGGGTTTTTAATAAATGCTTACCAATAGGATATAGATGGGCTGATTATAAATTTCAAAAGAAAACTCCACCTTTTATTGAGAAAATAAAATATAAAATTGCATATTGGCTTATTTTCAGGGCCTTAAAAGACAGACTTGGATTTAGTAAAATGAGAAGTGCTACTACAGGTGGTGCAGCACTTGGTCCAGATACTTTTAGATTTTTCCATGCATTAGGAATAGAATTAAAACAAATTTATGGACAAACTGAAATTTCAGGTATCTCATGTATTCATAGAGATGGAGATATAGATTTTGATTCTGTCGGAAAACCTATTCCAGGAACTGAAATTAGAATAACTGATGATGGAGAAATTATATCCAAAAGCCCTGCTGTTTTTGTTGGTTATTATAAAAATGAAGAGGCAACAAAAGAAACAGTTAGGGATGGAT
>JALVYZ010000177.1 GCA_027037705.1 bacterium
TAAGATATGTAAATTCTCCTTTTTTTGGATTCAGGAGTAAAATAGAATCAGTAAGACATGCATTAGCATTATTAGGGGAGAAAGAATTTAAAAAGTGGATTAGTTTAATATCGTTAGTTCATTTAGGTGGGAAATTTCAGGAAGAATTAATTAAATTAGCATTAACAAGGGCAAAATTATTTGAAGAATTGAGTAAACATAGTTCAATTCTTTTAAATTACAAAGACAAATTATTTTTAACAGGGATATTATCAACAGTAGATGCAATATTGCAAAAGCCAATGGAAGAGATATTAGACGACTTAAATATAGCAGATGATATAAAGGAAGCATTATTAGGGAAGAGAAATGTATTAAATGAAATGATAGAATTAGCAAAAGCTGTTGAATATTCAAGATGGGATGAGATTGATAAATTTTTAATTAAATATAAAATTAATCAAAAAGATTTTAATTCTTCATATGTTAATGCTATTGTTTGGACTAATAGAATAATTTACTATTAGTAAAAAAATTTTAGGAGGTTAAAATGTCAGGAATTAGTGGAGAGGTATTGTATAATTATGCAATAACCTATGGAATTAAGATTTTAGGGGCAATTGTCATTTTTATAATTGGGAAATGGGTTGCGAATTTTCTTACTAAAATGATGAAAAAGATTATGGAAAAAAGTAAAGTTGAGCCAACACTCTCAACTTTTCTTGGTGATATGATTTTCATATTCTTAATGGTACTTGTTATATTAGCTGCTCTTTCAACTCTTGGGATAAAAATGACTTCATTTGTGGCTATTGTTGGTGCTGCAACATTGGCAATTGGGATGGCTCTTCAGAAAAATCTTTCTAACATTGGTGCCGGTGTTGTTATAATGTTATTTAGACCTTTTAAAGTCGGTGATTTTGTTGAAATTGGTGGAGTAGCAGGAAGTGTTGAAAAAATCTCTCTATTTAATACAAATTTGGTAACACCTGATAACAGATTAATAATAGTTCCAAATTCAAATGTAATTGGAAATAATATTACAAACTATTCAGCAAAAGATATTAGAAGAATAGATTTAACAATTGGGATTGGATATGATGATGATATAAAACTTGCTAAAGAGACTCTTGAAAACATAATAAGAGAAGACGAAAGAATTTTGAAAGATCCTGCGCCAACTATCGCAGTTTCTGAATTAGGTGACAGCAGTGTTAATTTCGCTGTTAGACCATGGGTTAAAGGAAAAGATTATTGGAATGTATATTTTGATCTGCTTGAAAAAATCAAACTTACATTTGATGAAAAGGGAATTGGAATTCCATATCCTCAAATGGATGTTCATATTAAAAAATAAAAAAAGCCCAGTTTATCTGGGCTTTTTTAATAATATTTCCTTTTGTAATCTTTTAGTTTTTAAGTCCTTAACAACTTGAATTTTCTCACCTGTAAATGGATTTTTTTCTGTGTAATACATGACAGAAGACCATGTTAATGGTAATGGAGTATAAATTTGAACCTGCTCTGGAATAGTTTTTAAAATATTTAAAATATCTTTTTTGAACTTTTTTGTAATGTTTAATGTGCAACCTGGGTGAGAAACTATAAAATAATATGTTAAAAATTGTTTTTTGTTAAATTTTTTGTTTATATCATAAAATATTTTGATAAAATCTTTTAATTTTCTATTAGAAGGTTTTCCCATTAAATATAAAATTTTATCATCAAGATGTTCAGGAGCAATTTTTAATTGACCTGATATATGGAATTTTATTAATTCTTCTAAATACTTTTTTCCATATTTTTTATCATGTAAAATTAAATCATATCTTAATCCAGAACGAATAAAAACCTTTTTTATACCATTAATTCTTCTTATCTCTTTTAAAACATCTATTAATTGATTATGCGATACTTTCATATTTTCACAAACTTCAGGAAAAATACATCTTTTATCTATACATTTCCCATATTTAACCTTTTTATCACACTCATAACCATACATATTAGCTGTTGGACCACCAATATCATTAATAAATCCATTAAAATTTCTTCTATTTCTCAACTTTTTAACTTCCTTAATAATTGATTTAAAAGTTCTACTAACAACAGCAGTTCCTTGATGAACTGTAATAGCACAAAAATTGCATTCGCCAAAACAGCCTCTATTAATTGTAATTGAATTTTTAATTGTATTTAATGCCTTAATCTCTCCTTGTTTTTTTATTAATGGATGAGCATCATATTCATAATCTAACTCATAATACGAATCAAGTTCTTCTGGAGTTGGTAATATTTGAGGTGGATTATGAATTAAATATCTATCATTATATTTTTGAATAAGACCTTTTCCACTTATTGGATCTTGGTTATTGTAAAAAATTTTCATCATATTTATAAATTTATCTTTATTTTTGGTAACATCAACAAATGATGGCAGTTCAATAAAGTCATTTTTTTTATATTTTGAAATGTAACATATCCCCCTTAAATCTCTATAATCCAAATTATTTTTTATTCTATGCGCAAATTCAATCATTGTTTTTTCACTCATGCCATACATTAATACATCTGCTTTTGAATCAAATAATATTGATTTTCTAATCTTATTGCTCCAATAATCATAGTGAGCTATTCTCCTTAAACTTGCTTCTATTCCACCTATTAAAATTAATTTTTTATTTTTATCATGTCTTTTTATCAAATTTACATATCTAATTGTGGCTCTATCTGGTCTTCTATTGTTTAATCCACCTGGAGTATAATCATCTGATTTTCTTTTTTTCAGTAAAGGAGTATAATTAGCAACCATAGAATCAATACTTCCTGCTGTAACTGCCCAAAAAAGCTTTGGAATACCAAGAGATAAAATATCCTTTTCTGTATCTAAACATGGCTGAGAGATTACCCCAACTCTAAATCCTTCTTTAACAAGTAATTTCCCTAAAATTGATATTCCAATATATGGAGAATCAATATATGCGTCTCCTGTGACAAAAATTATATCTAATTCTTTCCAGCCTAATTTTCTACACTCATCTTTGGTTATAGGCAAAAACATAATTAAACTTTATAACAAAAAAATATTATTGACAATACTAAAAAAATCAAAACTTTTCTTGACATAGAAATATTTTTTAATTATGAACTTACCGAACGGTAAGTTGATTAACTGAAGGGGGGATCATGAATATAGCAAATTGTATTGACAGAAATAAGTTATTTTTTCCAGACAAAATTGCTTTAATTAATTATGAAAAAAGCTGGACAAATAAAGAAATATGGGAAGTTACAAACAAAATTGCAAATGGACTTAATAAGTTAGGGATATCAAAAGGTGATAAAGTATCTATTTTTACAACAAACATTCCTGAATTTATTTTTTCTTTTTGGGGAATTTTGAAGTTAGGCGCCGTTGCAGTATCAATAAGTGCTTTTGCTGTAAAAAAGGATGTAGAATATTACCTTAATGATTCTGAGAGTAAAGTGTTAATTGTTGATAAAGAGCTTATAAACCAACTACCAGAAAAAAATAAGATTCCCTCAGTAAAAGCTATAATAACAATTTCCTCTAAAGATGGTGATTATGAATTTTATGAATATTTTGATAAATTTTCATCTAATTTTAAGACAATAGACCTTGATAGAACTGAAGATGCTACAATAATTTATACTTCAGGAACCACAGGAGTTCCTAAAGGAGTTGTTCTTACCCATGAAAATTTAGTTGCTCATGCATTTTCTGTAAATCATACTACAAAAATGGATATTAATGATAGATTAATGTGTTTTTTACCTTTATATCACTCATTTGCACAAAATTTTATAATGAGTGCTTCTTTTAATCTTGGTTCAACTTTAATTTTACATAAAAAATTTGAGATTAATGAAATCCTTGAATCTATAAAAGAGAATAAAGCAACCAGATTTTTTGCAGTACCTACAATATATATAACTCTTTTAAATGATAATAGAACTAAAGAATATTTTCAAACTGTGATTTATACATTTTCTGCAGCATCAAGCTTGCCAGAAGAAGTGGCCAAAAACTGGCTAAACCTTTTAAATCTTAAAATTTACGA
>JALVYZ010000178.1 GCA_027037705.1 bacterium
CCTGTAATTCTTCTTACCAACTCTTCATCTGGAACATCTATACATATTACATAATCAATTTGAGAATTCATCTCTTTTAACATCTCATCAAGTGCAACAGCTTGTTTAACAGTTCTTGGAAATCCATCTAAAATATATCCATTTTTACAATCATCTTGAGCTAATCTTTCTCTTATAATACCTATTACAATTTCATCAGGAACAAGCTTTCCTGCATCCATATACTCTTTTGCTTTTTTACCGAGTTCTGTGCCTTCTCTAACAGCTGCTCTTAAAATATCTCCTGTAGATATTTGTGGAATTCTATACTTTTCAATTATTTTTGCAGCTTGTGTGCCTTTTCCAGCACCTGGAGGTCCAAGTAATATAATATTCATTATAAATCCTCCTTATCTTTTTGCAACCTTCTTCACTAATCCTTCATAATTTCTATTAATTAAATATGACTCTATTCTTTGCATTACATCAATAGCAACACCAACAACAATTAATAATGATGTACCACCAAAATAAAAAGGAACATTCAATTCCTTAATCAAAATTTTTGGTAATACACATACTGCAGAAACATAAATTGCTCCCCAGAAAGTAATTCTTGTCAAAATTCTATCTATATATTCAGCTGTCTTTTTACCTGGTCTAATTCCTGGAATAAACCCTCCATATTTTCTTAAATTTTCAGCAACATTATCACTTCTGAATGTTATAGCTGTGTAAAAGAAACAGAATGCAAAAATTAAAATCACATAAATTACATTGTATGTTATTGAAAAAGGTGAAAATAATTGATTAAACTTCTGGAAAATAGGTAATTTAATAAATGTTGTTACAGTTGCAGGAAATAATAATATAGATGAAGCAAAAATAGGTGGAATAACTCCAGCAGTATTAAGTTTTAATGGTAAATAGGTAGATTGTCCACCATAGACTTTTCGGCCAACAACTCTTCTTGCATAATGAATTGGAATTCTTCTTTGAGCTGTTTCAAAAAATATAATTGCTCCAACTACAACAACTGCTAACGCTAAAACTATAATAGCTACAATTAAAGAAATTTCACCTGTTCTAATAAGTCTTAATGTATTAATAACAGCAGAAGGAAGACGAGTAACAATTCCAGCAAAAATTATTAATGAAATTCCATTTCCAATACCTTTTTCTGTAATTCTTTCACCTAACCACATTATAAATACTGTTCCTGTACATAATGTAATTGCAGTATTTATTCTAAAAAACCATCCTGGGTCATTTACAACAGGAATTCCACCAGGACTTGTCATATTTTCAAGACCAATTGCTAATCCCAAGCCTTGAATAAAAGAAATTAAAACTGTTCCATATCTTGAATATTGTGTTATTTTCTTATAACCTTCTTGTCCTTCTTTTTTTAATTGATCTAATTTTGGAATAACAACAGTTAAAAGTTCCATAATAATAGCAGCACTAATATATGGCATAATTCCAAGAGCAAAAATTGAAACTCTTCTTAAACCACCACCTGCGAACATATCAAAAAAATTAAGAAGTGTCCCCCTCGTTTGAGCAAAAAAAGCTGCTAAAGCATCACCATTTACACCAGGAGTGGGAATATGAATTCCTAATCTATACACAAATAGAAGCAAAAAAGTTATTAAAATCTTTTTTTGTAATTCTCCAAGCCCAGATAAATTATCCATGGAAGGAAAATTTTTTTTCTTATTCATTTATAGTTCCACCTGCATTTAATATTTTTTCTTTTGCTGATTTAGAAAAAAGAACTCCAGAAAAAGTTAATTTTTTTGTAATTTCTCCATTACCTAAAATCTTTACTCCATCTTTAACTTTTTTTATAATTTTTTTTGCTCTTAAAGTTTCTACTGTAACTTCTTCACCATCATTAAACTTATTTTCTATAACATCTAAATTTACAACTGTATATATTTTAGCAAATGGATTATTAAAACCTCTTTTTGGAAGTCTCCTAATAAGTGGCATCTGGCCACCTTCAAAATATGCAGGTACTCCTCCACCACTTCTTGAATTCTGTCCTTTATGACCTTTTGCAGCAGTTTTACCATGACCAGAAGAAGGTCCTCTACCTAATCTTTTCTTATTTTTTTTCGAACCTGGTATATTTCTTAAACTGGAAAGAATCTTTTCCATTATTCTAATCCTCTCTCTTTTAAAATTTCTTTCTTATATTTTAACTTTTTCAAACCTTCAAAAGTGGCTTTTAAAGAATTATGAGCATTTTTTGATCCAATGCATTTTGTAAGAATATTTTTTATTCCCGCTGTTTCTAACACATCTTTAACAGCTCCACCTGCTATTGTACCTGTACCTTCACTTGCAGGCTTTAATAATACTTTTCCAGCACCAAACTCCCCTATAACTTCGTACGGGATAGTATTATTTTCAATTGGTATTTTAATTAAATTCTTTTTTGCTCTCTCAACAGCTTTTCTTATAGCTTCAGGAACTTCTTTAGCCTTTCCATGCCCATATCCAACAACACCTTTTCCATCACCTACAACCACAAGTGCACTAAATGAAAATCTTCTTCCACCAGCTGTTACCTTAGTTACTCTTCTTATTTCTACTATTTTTTCTTTTAATTCATCTGGATTATAATCAAAATTTTTCTTAGGCAAAACTATCCTCCTTATTAAAAGTTTAAGCCAGCTTCTCTTGCAGCATCTGCAAGAGCTTTAACTTTACCATGATAGATATATCCATTTCTATCAAAAACAACTTTTGTAATATTTTTTTCTAACAACCTTTTTGCAATTAATTCTCCAACCTTTTTTGCAGCTTCAATATTACATGTTGATTTAAGAGATTCTCTCAATTCTTTTTCAAGACTTGAAGCAGCTGCAAGGGTCTGTCCTTTTGTATCATCAACAGCCTGAACATATATATATCTGTTTGACCTAAAAACAACCAATCTTGGCCTTTCTTCTGTACCTTTATTTTTCTTGCTTCTCAATTTTCTTTTTAAAAATCTTTTTCTTATTCTATCTCTTGTAATCATCCCTAAATCACTCCTTAATTATTTTCCAGCTTTTCCAGCTTTTCTAATAATTACCTCATCAACATATTTTATTCCTTTTAATTTGTAAGGATCTGGCTTTCTAAAACTTCTTATTATTGCAGCAACCTGTCCAACTTTTTCTTTATCTTTCCCTTTTACAATAATTATATTTCGATCTACTTTTATCTCTATATCTTCAGGAATTGGGTATTCAATTGGATGAGAATATCCCAATGTTAAATTTAATACTTTTCCTTTTAGCTCTGCTCTATAACCAACTCCGTTAATTTCAAGCTTTTTTTCAAATCCTTTTGATACTCCAATTACCATATTATTAATTAAAGCTCTTGCCGTACCCCACATAGCTTTTGCAAACCTATTGTCTGTTTTTTTCTTAACTATTATTTTGTTATCTTCCATAACAATTTCAACTGCATCTGGAAACTTTCTTTCCATTTTGCCAAGAGGTCCTTCTACTTTTACAACATTTCCATTCTCTATATTTACTTTTACTTTATCAGGTATTTCTACTGGTAATTTTCCTATTCTTGACATTATTTACTCCTTTTACCAAATTTCGCAGAGGATTTCTCCACCAACATTTTTTTCTTTAGCATCCTTATCTGTTAAAACGCCTTTATTAGTAGATAATATTCTAATACCTATTCCACTCTTATATGGTCTTATACTTTTAACATTTATATATTTTCTTAATCCTGGTTTACTAACTCTCCTAATCTCATGAATAACTGGTTCTTTATCTTCATTATATTTTAAATAAATAGTAATTACACCTTTTTTTCCTTCAAAACTTGTTTTGTAATTTTTAATAAAACCCTGCTCTTTTAAAATTTTTACAATATTTTCACATAATTTGGAATAATTTACATTAACAAATTCTTTTTTTACCATAATTGCATTTCTTATTCTTGTTAACATATCTGCAATTGGATCTGTTATCATAGCTTTCTCTCCTTTTACCAGCTTGCTTTTGCTACGCCAGGAATTTCTCCATTCCCAGCTAATTTTCTAAAGCATAACCT
>JALVYZ010000179.1 GCA_027037705.1 bacterium
GAGATACAGCGTATGATGGACTTATGAGAATTGATTATTCAGTTTTAAGACATAATCCAGATTTAACAATTATTGAATTTGGAGTGAATGATGCTTTTTCAGGATTTTCTGTAAATGCTTTTAAAAATAATATGATTTTAATTTTAGAAAAAATACAGGGAATAAAAATTTTAATGATTCCTCATAAATTGTATTATGACACTGATCATAAAATTGTTAAACCATATTATGATGCAATAAAAAATATTGCTATTGAGAATAACCTCCCATATATTGATGTATCAAAACATAAGCTTTCTGAAAAAGAACTCCTTTCTGACATGCTCCATCCAAATGAAAAAGGTTATAAAATTTATGCAAAAGAAGCACGAAAAATATTAATAAACTATCTTTTCAAGAAATAATCCCTGTGGTGGCGCTATATATTTACTTCTACTTCTATCTTTTGTTTCAAGAATTTCAAGAATAAAATCTTCATCTTCTTCTTTATCATTTATTGCCATTAAACACCCAACTATTTTTCTAACCATATTCTTTAAAAATCCTGAACCTGTTATTGTAAAAATAACAAAATCTTTTTTTCTTTCCCAATATGCTTCATAAATCTCCCTTTCTGTTTGTTTCATATCTGAGGATTGTCCCTGAAAACCTAAAAAATCTTTTTTCCCTATTAATTGAGCAGATATTTCATTTAAAAGCTCAACATCTATTTTTTGAGGACAAAACCATGAATAATTTCTGTAAAAGGGGATCGGAATTTCTGAATTTAAAATGTAATATTTATAAGTTTTTTCTTTTGCCCAGTATCTTGCATGAAATCTTAATTGAACTGATTTAATTTTAAATATATATATATCGTCATCAAGCAACTGGTTAAGTCTGTATCTGATCTCCTCAACATCTAAATCTGTTTCCGTTTTAAAATTTGCAACCTGATGACGAGCATGCACTCCTTTGTCAGTTCTACTTGCACCAATCAGCTTTATTTCTTCTCGTAAAAATAATTCAAGATTCTTCTTTATTTCTCCCTGAACAGTTCTTTTATCAGGCTGAATTTGCCAGCCATAATAATTTGTACCATCATACATT
>JALVYZ010000180.1 GCA_027037705.1 bacterium
ATAAAATAGCAAGCCCTCCAACTTCGCTATAAGGGTTATCTACGCTATGAATTACAGAGTAATCTTTAACCTCAGCATCTTTTATTCTATCTGCTATAGTCCCACCTTCAATTACTGGATTGTCAAGATATAAAATAGTATCGCTTCTTTTTGAGATTTCTTTCATAACTGCACTAATTCCACCAGCTCTATTGATATCTTCCATATGAATTGTTTGAAGAGATGGTGATATTTTTGCAATGTGAGAAGTGTGTTTTGCTATGTCATTGATTTTGTGTAAATCAAAATCAACTCCAGCTTCTTTTGCAATTGCCATCATATGAAGCACAGTATTGCTACTTCCTCCCATTGCCATATCAACAACAAAAGCATTATGAATTGCTTTTTCGTTTATGATATTTTTAATTCTATATTTTTCAGTTAGTTTTTCATCTTTTGCTATTTCGCAAATTCTTCTAGCAGCTTTTCTTAATAGCTCTTCTCTCTCAGGAGTTAGTGCTAAAATAGTTCCGTTTCCTTTTAGGGCAATTCCCATAGCTTCAATTAATGTATTCATAGAATTTGCTGTAAACATACCACTACAACTACCACCACCCGGACATGCTAGGCATTCTAATTGATAAAGTTTTTCTTCATCAATTTCACCTTTTTCAAATTTACCAACTCCTTCAAATACTGTAGCTAAATCAATTGGAGTGCCATCTGGTAAATGTCCAGCTCTCATAGGACCACCAGTTACAAATATTGTTGGAACATTAACTCTAAGTGCTCCCATAACCATACCAGGAGTAATTTTGTCGCAATTTGGAATACAAATAAGTGCATCAAGTTTATGAGCATTCATAACTGTTTCAACTGAGTTTGCAATAATTTCTCTACTTGGTAAGCTATAAAGCATACCATCATGCCCCATAGCAATACCATCATCTACACCAATTGTATTAAATTCAAATGGCACACATCCGTTTTTTCTAATTTCATCTTTTATAATTTCTGCGTATTTATTTAAGAAAAAATGACCCGGTATAATCTCAATAAAACTGTTAGCAACTCCAATAAATGGTTTATCAAAATCCTCATCTTTTAGTC
>JALVYZ010000181.1 GCA_027037705.1 bacterium
AGCGATTCGAAAAAGACCTTCGACATCCGATCGTCGTAGTGTTGCCCGGTATGCACGAGGATATGTTCGATCTTTTCCCCACTCTTTTGTCGGTTGTGGATATCGATGGCGTAAACGAAGGGAGCGATCTTTATGAAGTTGGGGCGGGCGCCCACGACGGAAAGGATTTTCATTTGGAAATTTCCTTTGAAGATTTTAATTGGAGGGTTTGAACCTTCATCATTCGGGCTCGATATCTACAATCCGGGGCTTTAAGCCACCAGAGAGCGTAGATCCTCCTCACGTTTATAGAATGACGGAGAAAACTTTTTTAGTTTTTCAAACCCTTCAACTCCAAATTTGGATTCAATAGTTTTCTTGACAGAAAAGATAAATTAACGTATTCTATCGTATAAATTATACGTTAAAGGTATATTATGGCAACAAGAATTACGCTCTACAGTGATGAGAAGATCATCGAAGAGGTGAAACGGTATGCCAAAGAGCGAGGGACATCTCTCTCGAAGCTGACAACCGAGTTTTTCCGTTCACTGATCGAAAAAGAGAAACGACTCGACGAGACTCCTCTGACGAACGAGCTGTTCGGCACACTCAAAGGAGCCAAAGTCACTGAGGAAGATTACAAGCGCTATCTCGAAGAGAAATATCGATGAAAGTACTCCTCGATACCAATGTCGTTTTGGATTTTCTGTTGGAGAGGGGACCGTTCGCATCCGATGCAATGAAAATCATTGCCGCCATCGAACGTGGGCAGATCGAAGGGTATCTCTGCCCCACCTCTGTCACAACCCTTCATTATCTGATCGCCAGGGCAAGTTCCGTCAAAAAGGCGGATGGAACGATCCGAAAGCTCCTAAAACTTTTTCGCATCAGTCGCATCGACAGGACAATTCTTCTCGAGGCCACTGAAAAAAACGGTGTGGATTATGAAGACAGTGTCATTTACACCAGCGCTTTACACTCAGCTGTCGATGCCATCGTAACTCGTGATAAAAAAGGTTTCAAACGTTCGACTGTGCCTACCTTCACACCTGCAGAGTTTTTGGTGAAACTCATTTGAACGGTGTCTCTCTCATCTCTCGACCC
>JALVYZ010000182.1 GCA_027037705.1 bacterium
AACAGAATGCTAATTTAGCATTACAAATTGCACATTATGGATATATTATGGAAAATGGAAAAGTTGTGCTTGATGGTCCTGCAGAAGTGTTAAGAAACAATGATGATGTTAAGGAATTTTATCTTGGGTTAACAGAAGTTGGTAAGAAAAAAAGTTATAGAGATGTAAAGCATTACAGAAGAAGAAAGAGATGGTTATCATAATACTGTCTGGAGTGCGGAGTCGGGAGTCAGGAGTAAATTAATGAAAAATGAAAAATTGATAAATGGGGAAGAGGCACTGGGCTGTAGGCTATAGGAAAAATAAAAACTAACACCATCACCAACACTAACATTAATAGATGGAGGAAAATATGGATAACAGAATAAATTTTTATGATAAAGAATTAGAAACACAATCTCCAGAACAAAGATATGAAAGACAGTTCAAACAATTTCTAAAAGATTTAGAATTTGCGTATAATAATTGCCAACATTATAAAGAGCTTTTTGGTTCTGGATTTAATGTAAATGATATTAAATCTTATGATGACCTTGTAAACATCCCTATTACAAAAAAATCTGAGATAGTATCACTACATACAAAAA
This sequence comes from bacterium, assembly GCA_027037705.1. Classification (GTDB taxonomy): domain Bacteria; phylum DYJV01; class DYJV01; order DYJV01; family JALVYZ01; genus JALVYZ01. The sequence continues at coordinate 588 of JALVYZ010000182.1, forward strand.
ATCCTCCATTTGGTGGGATGGTACCAGAAGGAGCAAAATTAAATAGAATTTATATTTCTCCTGGACCGATTTATGATCCAGAAGGAGATGAAGATGATTACTGGAAATTAAAATCTATATTTATAAATACAGGATTTCTGCCAACTGATAGGGTAGTGGTAACTTTTAGTTTTCATCTTGTTCCTGCAGGAATATTTTGTGATAATGCATTAAGAGAAATAGGATGCACCACAATTCCTACAGGTGTTGGAAATACAGAAATTCAGATTCAGACTTTGAAAAATTTACAAGCAACTGGCTATGTAGGGACTCCATCATTTTTGCATATGTTAATTAAAAAAGCAGAGGAAATGGGATTTGACTGGAATAGAGATTTTAATCTTGAACTTGCAGTGGTAGCAGGAGAGATGCTTCCTCAGTCAATAAGAAAAGAGCTTGAAGACAACTATAATATAATGGTTAGACAATTTTTTGCAACTGCAGATGCAGGTGGAATTGC
>JALVYZ010000183.1:0-372 GCA_027037705.1 bacterium
CCATCTTTCCTTATTGTTTTAGGAGGAACTCTTGGAGCTACATTTGTTAATTACACATTAACAGAATTTTTAAATTTATTAAAAGGGCTAAAATATACCATATTTTTTAGAGAACCTAATATTGCAGAGATAAAAGATATGCTGCTTAGATTATCACAAATTGCAAGAAAAAATGGAGTTTTAGCTCTTGAAAATGAATTGGAAAATATAGATGATTTATTTGTTAAAAAAGGCTTAATTTTAATTATTGATGGAATGAATGTTGATAATATTAGAGAAATATTAGAAACACAATTAAATTATATACATGAGAGACATAAAATTGGTTATGAAATCTTGGAATCAATGGCAAACTATTCCCCAGCTATGGGA
>JALVYZ010000183.1:382-4023 GCA_027037705.1 bacterium
GAATAATCCTGAAAATATAGGTCCAGCTATGGCAGTTGCATTAATTACAACATTTTATGGAGCAATATTTTCTAATTTAATATTTATGCCATTATCAGGGAAGTTAAAAAGAAAAAATGAGAAAGAGCTTTTTTATAAAAATGTGTATTTAGAAGGTTTATTATCAATTGCAAAAGGAGAAAATCCTTTGATTTTAGCAAATAAAATAGAAGCGTTTTTTTCACTGAATGAATTTCAAGAAGAATAAAAATGAACTTAAAAAAAGATGGACCTGAAATTAAAGGTAAAAATAATTTTCCACTCCTTTATACTTGCCTCAGCATCATAATTTTGACATTTTTTGTATTTCTTACATCTCATTCTGTTATAACTCCAGAAAAGAAAAAAATAGCAATAAGTTCATTAAGTGGTAGTTTTGGTTCATTAAAAAGAAATTTATATCCTCTTTATAATAAAAAAGAGATTCCAATTGGAGTAAATGTAATAAATATAGCAGAAAGCAAAAAAGTATATAGTAAGTTAAATGAATTAATTAAAAAATCTAAATTAGAAAAATTTGTTTATATAAAAAAAGTTAAAGGAAATATATTAATTAAAACTACTGGAATGGTAGCTTTCAAAAAGGGCTCAGATATTTTTAACAAGAGTTATTTAGTATTGTTAAATAGAATTTATAATTATATTTCAAATGTGTACAATTTAAAAATTAAAATTATTGCATATCCAGACAATTTTTTGACATCTGATTTTATATCAAAATCAGACCTATCTCAACACAGAGCTATAGCTGCTGCAAAATTTTTTATTCAAAGAGGGATATCTGCAGATAAAATTTTAGCTTATGGAGTCCCTGAAGTATCAAAAAACAATACAAAATTAGAAATATATATTTCTGGAAAGAAGTATCTAAAAAAACAAATTAATAAAAAAATAGAATTTAAGGGTATTGAATTAAAGGTTGATTAAATGAATAAAAAAGGTACATGGTTAACAACATTTTCAGATGTTATTACTCTATTAATTACTTTTTTTACTTTAATTTTGTCAATGTCTTCAATGGATATTAAAGTTTTAAAAAAATCTTTTAATTTTTTTATTGGAGGTTTTGGAATAATAAATTATGGAAATAATTCCAATCAAGTACTTGAAAATATTAAAAAAGAATTGGGAGTCCCATTAGTTATTGATGAGCTAAAAGTTATCTTATACTTAATGAATAAATTCTCTCTTCCTCCAAAAAAAGCATATAAACTTTATCTTTTGAATAAAAATTTATCTAAATTTAAATACAATTTAGAAGTTATTAATAACAATGATGTTAAAATTTCAATTAATGTTTCTAAATTGTATAAACCAGTTTCTTACGAATTTACAAATTATGGCAAATTATTTGCAGAAAGTTTAGTTAAAATTTTGAAAAATTATAAAGGAAGTGTAAAATTCAAAATGTATACTTCAAAATTTCCTATTGAAACAGATTTAATAAAAGATAATATTGACTTATCCATAAAACGTTTATCTAAATTAGTTGACTTTTTAAAAGAAAAAAATATAAATAATAATATGTTAGCAATAGGATGGGGAGATATTAAAGTAAAAAAAAATTTACTTGAAATTGAATTAAAAGATTATTTAAAAATAAATAGGAGGAAGTTAAATGGCTGAAGAAGAAAAAAAAGCACAAGAAGGACAAGAAGAACCTAAAAAAAAGGGTGGTTTTTTAAAAATATTAATAATTGCATTAATAGGAATCATAATTGGAGCTGCTGGCGGTTTTTTTGCATTTAAAATGTTTTTTAAGCCTGCTCCTGCTCCTGTTGATAATAAAACTCAAACAGCTCAAAAAAAAGCTCCTCCACCTATAGCACCTAAAAAAAATGAAATATTGCCTATGGTGGATTTAGATCCTTTTATTGTAAATTTAGCTGATAAAGATACAAGAAGATATTTAAAAGTTAAGATGTCAATAGAAGTATCCGATAAAAAAGTTGCAGAGGAAGTTAAAAAGAGAATGCCAGAGATTAGGGATATTATTACATTATTGCTATCAAGCAAAACATATAATGATTTAAGTACAATAGATGGGAAATTAGCTTTAAAAACAGCAATTGTTAATAGGTTAAATTCAATAATAATCTCAGGAAGAGTGACAAATGTTTACTTTACAGAATTTGTAGTTCAATAGAGGAGAAAAATGGAAGAAATTTTAACTCAAGATGAGATTGATTCTCTATTAAAAGGAATGACGCCTGAGCAATCAGATAATAATGAAAAAGAAAAAAAAGAAAATATTGTCCCTTTTGACCTTACAAATCAGGAAAAAATTATTAGGGGTAGGATGCCTACCCTTGAAATTATAAACCAAAGATTTGCAAGAATTTTTAGAACAACTTTTTCCTCTATGTTAAGAAAAGTTATTGATGTAAACTTTTTAAGTATTGAAACAATAAAATTTGGAGAGTATCTAAAATCATTACCAATCCCTTCAAGTATTCATCTTTTTAAAATTGAACCATTAAAAGGCTACAATTTATTTGTTATTGAAAGTAAATTGGTATTTTCAATTATTGATATATTTTTTGGTGGTGACGGCACAACAACATCAAAAATAGAAGGCAGAGATTTTACTATAATTGAAGATAGATTAATAAAAAAAGTTGTACTATCTGCATTAAAAGATATGCAAGAAGCCTGGAGTCCTGTCCATAAAGTAAAAATGGAATATTTTAGATCAGAAATGAATCCTCAATTTGCAACAATAGTTCCTCACACAGATGTTGTTTTGCTAATAACTTTTGAAGTAGAAATAGATCAAGTTTCTGGGACAATTATGGTTTGCATTCCATATTCTACAATTGAACCTATTAGAGCAAAATTATACACAGGTTTTCAAACTGAGAGATTAGAAGTAGATGTAGGCTGGATTAATAGATTAAAAAAAATTATAACAACACTATATGTAAACTCATCAGTAGAATTAGGAAGTAAAGAAATGACTGTAAAAGAAATTTTAAACTTAAAAAAAGGAGATGTTATAAATTTAGGCAAAGATATATCTGAACCTTTGACTGTTTATATTGAAAAAGTTCCAAAATTTAAAGGGATAGCAGGAATTTATAGAAATAATAAAGCTATCAAAATAACAGAATTATTAAAAAAATAGGAGAAAACAATGTCTGATGATTTAACAAAAGAACCTCAAAACAACGAAGAAAACCTTAATTTAGATGATGAGAACTTGGATGAAATTAATAATGAATTAGAAGAGCAAAAAAAAGAAGTTAATGAAAATGAAGAAAAAATAATGAATGGACAATCTCCCAATTTAGATTTTATACTTGATATTCCTTTAAAACTAACTGTGGAATTAGGAAGAACAAAATTATTGATTAATGAACTCTTGCAATTAGGACAAGGTTCAGTTATAGAATTAGATAAATTAGCAGGTGAACCTTTAGAAATTTTAGTCAATGATAAACTAATTGCAAGAGGAGAAGCTGTTATTGTGAATGAAAAATTTGGAGTCAGAATAACAGATATTTTAAGTCCAATGGATAGAGTTGAAAAATTAAGTGAATAAAAATGTTAAAAAAAATTTTGTTTTTTTTACTTCTTCCAACTGTAATTTTTGCTTACACATC
>JALVYZ010000184.1 GCA_027037705.1 bacterium
AAACAAATCAGTATCGTAAACCTTTTCTAAAAATTCTGAATATTGAATTAATTCTTCAGATGAATATTTTTTAATAGCATAATTATAGAAATTTTTTAAAACAATTTCATTTTCTAATAATGCTCTTTTTGAAGATAAAAATTTAATTTTTTTCTTGATTTCCATAAATTTTTGATACATCAATTTTATTTATACAGCAAGAGAAAATTTTCATTATAGTTTAAAAATATTGAAAAAAAGATTTCGTTGTTATAATAGTAATTATTATTAAAAAGGAGGATGAAAAATGTTTTTCAAACAATTTAAAGTTGAAGGTATAGGATGTTTATCATATTTGATTGGATGTCCTGCTTCTGGTGAAGCTGTTGTAGTTGATCCAAAGAGAGATATTGAAGATTATATTGAGATTGCTCAAGAGAATGGAATGGTTATTAAATCAATAATTGAAACGCATGTTCATGCAGATCATATTTCAGGAGCTCAAGAACTTGCTTCAAAAACAGGAGCTAAAATTTTTATCGGTGGAGATCCTGATATAAAGTATTCCCATATAAAAATTAGGGAAAATGATAAATTGGAATTTGGGAATGTTTTGTTAAGTTTTCTTGAAACTCCAGGTCATACTCCATATTCTATTTCAATTTTAGTAACAGATAAATCAAGATCTGATAAACCTGAAATGGTTTTAACAGGAGATTTATTATTTGTTGGTAGTATTGGCAGGCCAGATTTAGCCGGTAAGGAAATATTAGAGGAGCAAGTTAAAAATTTATATACCAGTTTACAAAAAATTATCTCTCTACCTGATTATTTAGAAGTATATCCAGCACATGGAGAAGGTTCTTTATGTGGAAGTGGAATTAGTGGGAAATCCTCGTCAACTATTGGGTTTGAAAAAGCAACTAATAAAATTCTGAATTTATCATTTGAAGATTTTAGAAAAGAGATAACAAGTTCCTTCCCTCATAGACCAAAAAATTTTACTCATATAATTAATACAAATAAAGAAGGTGCAAAGTTATTGAAAGAATTACCAAAGTTAAAACATTTTTATGTAAATGAAATAAAAAGTTTTATTGAA
>JALVYZ010000185.1 GCA_027037705.1 bacterium
AGGCATTTCAGGGCTATGGAACAGCCGATGTAGGGGCAATTGCCTTCGAATGTGAATACCGGGAAGGTATGCACGTGATTGAAAATCTGATTCTTGAAATTGTTGACCCATCAACTGGAAAGCAACTGCCACCCGGGGAAGTGGGAGAGGTCGTTGTTACTCTGTTTAATAAAACTTATCCGCTGATCAGATTTGGAACCGGTGACCTCTCCAGGCTTCTTGAAGAGCTATGTAAGTGTGGAAGGGAAACAGAAAGAATCGCTGGTTTTATGGGCAGAATTGGTGACGCCGTCAAGGTTAGAGGTATGTTTATTCATCCGGGCCAGATTGCCGGCGTGTTGAAACGATATGAAATTTTTGCTGACTTTGTCGCAGAGGTCACACGTGAAGGTGAGAGGGACTTTCTAAAACTGCAGGTGGAGGCAGCAAACACCGATGAGGCTGAAAAATTGAGAGAAGAATTACTTTCAAAACTTCGGGATGTCTTAAGGGTTCGCGTGGATAAGCTTGAATTTGTTCCTTTAAATAGTGTAAAATCAGAAAAGAAAATAATTGACAAAAGGGAATGGAAATAAGGAGGAAATGAGATGTTTGTTAAAGATGTTATGACACCAAGTCCCATAACGGTAACTCCAGACACCCTCGTGATTGACGCCGAGAAGACCATGAGGGAAAACAAAATCCGCGCTCTACCTGTGGTGAAGGGAGATAAGCTCGTCGGGATCGTTACCATAAACACCCTGAGAGAGGCAATGCCCTCGAAAGTCACCACCCTGAGCCAGCACGAAATTCAGTATCTTCTTCTTAAGCTAAAAGTTGAAGACGTTATGACCAGAAATCCCATAACTGTCAACGAGAATGCACTGCTTGAGGAAGCTGCAATTCTGATGAATAAGTACAGAATCGGGCATTTGCCTGTTCTAAACGACGAAAAGAAATTAGTGGGAATAATCACGGAAACAGATATCTTTAAAACCATGATCAAAATCCTCGGACTTGAGGAAGAGGGTATCAGGTTGACCATCGAAGACGTCCCTGTAGAGGCAGGAAAAATTGCAGATATAGTGTGTACAAT
>JALVYZ010000186.1 GCA_027037705.1 bacterium
TTCGGTATCCAGAGAGAAAAAAGGAAAAATGGTTACTAATAGACAAAAAAATTATAGAAAAATACCAAACAAATATAACAAAAGACCAAAGATATAGGAGAAAAAAGAAAAATCTTGCAAATTATCGTTTTTTTAGATGGGAAAATCAATGTATATTACTCAAGACAGAAGGGGAAAAATTACCAAATGATGATGAGCCCTGGAGTAAACTTCAGGGCAAAAATAAAATAATTATTCCAGTTAATTCAATTATTTTTGAGATTCAGGAAATTAATAAAAAATTTTCTGTAAAAATAAGTAAAAAAAGTCTTAAAGAGATAAAAACATCAATAAAAATAAAACTTGAGAAAAAGCTAATAAATCAAGCTATTTATGAAATTGAAAAATTAAGTAATTTACCAAATTATCAATTTCTTAAAAAACAGAAAAAGGAAATTTATAAATTTTTCATTACAGAATACAAAATTCACATGGGAAATCCGGGAAAAGCGTTAAAAGATAAACTTAAAAAGACAATAGAAAAACAAGTTCCATTAAGAAAACTCCCACTATTTACAAAAGAGTAGGATAAATCCTGCTCTTTTTTTTTATCCCCACAAGAGAAAGAGAAGTTCACTGTTACTGTCGAATATAGCCACTTTTTCGTTATGCCGACAACACTATCAAAGTGGTTTTTTTCGGCTATAACAAAGGATTTTCTTATTCTTTAAAAATTTCTTCCTTTAAATCTTTAATAAATTTCCTTATTTTTTTAAGATATTTTGTTTTATTTTTAGTGTTCATTATGTATAAATGCATTAATTCGTTAAATTCTAATTTAGCTTTGTTAAAATCATTATATCTTACTTGTCTTTTTATTTTTATTTCTTTATTGTTATCTAATCCTGCAATAGCTCGTAATTCTTTAATAGCGGTTACATAATCAATATTATACATATACATATAAAAATCAATCACACTTCCGCTTTCTCTCGCAGAATTGTCGAAAAATGCGTTTTTTGAGGTATCTATCAAAAGACTTGGTTCTTTTTCTGCATTTCGTAAACTATATAAACGAAGATATTTCCCATGTTTACGATAGTATATACCTGCTTGTATAATTAAATCTTCTATTTTAACATTTTGTTTTATGTATTCAATTTCTTGTTCTCTTGTCATTGTCATATTTTACTCCTTTACTCCTTTTTTTCTTGAACTTCTATAATTCCTTGTTCTTCTTGTATATCTTTTTCTATTTCTTTAGGTTCATAATATTCTTCAAGTTTCTTTGTTTCAGGCGTGTGGTAATATTCTACTAATAACATTTGTCTTTTCCCACTTCCGCCTTTAACAATTATAGCGGGGTTAAACTGATATGTGGCAGGTTTTAGTTTTTTTATCACATTTGCTTCAATTAGCTCACGAATGGTAGCAGAAATAGTCATTTTATTTACTCCAATCGCTTCTTCAATCTCCCTATATGTTACTGAAACTGTATTATCTTCGCTTCGCATTATAGAAAGCAAATAGCTCAAAATTTTAATCTTTTTATTTCCGAAAGAGTTTAATATATTTAAAAGGTCTTGAATCCATACCTTATGAAAATTATAGTCTGTATGAATATTCTTTCGGATTAGCGTAACTTCAATCTTTTCTCCAGTTTTAGGGTCTATATATTCTTTTGTTCCAATTTCCATCATTTTGTTTTTCCTTACTTTTTTAGGTATGTTTTGTTTTACTAAATTCATTTTTTCCTCCTTATTAATTTAATTAATATTTAATTATTAAATTTCTGATTTATATTTTATATATAAATATTAACATAATTAATATTAAAAGTCAAGTAAAAATTATAAACAAATATTAATTTAATTAATACGTAAGGTATAAAAAATTAATAATTGCGTATTAAAAAATTAATACTTGTAAAATTGCAAATTCAATCATTTCAATAACTTATGAATTTCCCCTTCTTATCTATATATAGGACTTTCTATCTCGGGAAAGACATGCTTAAAGGGGGTCGCATTTTTAATTACCGACGACAAGAAAAAGTGGTTAAAATCGGCGATAACAAAGGACTTTTTATTTTTTTTAATCTTATCTTGAAATACAAAAAATAAATTTAGTATAAAAAAATAACGGATATTACCTACAAAGTAGGCTAAACTAAAAGTAAAATAAAAAAAACAAATCTGATTAATTTAAAAAAAAACAAAAGAGGAAAAGCAATAAAAAGATAAAAAAAGTAAAAAAAAATAATAGTAATAAAAAAAAAAAACAAACAAAAAAAATAATAAAAAATAGAAAGGAGGGAACAAAATGAAAGTGAGAGAATTAAAACAGAAATTAAAAGAAGTAATATCAGGAAAAAGAACCAAAATAAATATTTATGGATTTATAGTGGACAAAAATATAGCTATGAAACTGTTATATGGAAATGTTATCTTGATTCTTAAAAATGAATATTTAAAAAAACTAACAATAACCTACAAAAATATGTTAGAAAATTTGGACTATCTAAAAGAATATCAACAAACCAATTGTAATGTTGTAAAGGTGTAAAATTTCACGTTCAGGTATCGCTTTATCTAACTAACCGAAAATACTAAAAAATTAAAATTTTTTGTCGCTTATAGCGACACCTTATAATGGAATATCCAGAGTTTACAGATTGATTATCTGAATTTGAATTGATAAAATTCAAATTCAGAAACCTATCTAAAAAAAACAAATCCTAACAAAAACAGAAAAAAAACAAAGGAGGAAGAAAAAGCCAAGAGGGAAGTTGTAGGCTCTGCAATTGGGACTCGCCACCCCAATGCAGGGCTGACACGGAGCTACCTCTCGGACTTGCCACCCGAGAAAGTATCCGTGTCTGGCGTCGCCACGTGCATCGAAAGGTGCTTGCGTGGTGGTAACGGGAGCTGTCGGGGAAACCCGGCTTCGATCCGCTCTCGTTTTGGTAATACGGGCGACCGGGAAATTGTCCAAAAGAGCCAATACGTCTTTTGGGCACGTGCAAAGGGAAGTGGTGAAAATCCACCACGAGGGGTTGTAGAAATACAACAACTCGTGCCGAGCGGGGGAGCGTTAGCTTGGCTCTGCTGTATCAGGGAAACCTGATATGGCATCCGGTGAGCATCCAGAAATGGATGGCGTGAATAGCTCAACCCGTAAAGGCTTTGGACTCACGGCGTCCAAAGTAAAGCACCTGACCGCAACAAACAACAAAAAAGTTGTTTGTGGGCGAAGGTGCGACTCGGTGAGCCTGGCATGGTGTTAGGCCCTAACCGCTATGAACCTGATTGACCGATTGAAAGCATACAATCAAAAAATTGTATGCGAGTAAAACGGAGCTTGGGTATTCTGCCGTTTGAGGTCAACAGGGGATAAGCAGCACCTAACCCAGGCATAAGACCCTTTGCACTAACCGGGCAAGGCCGTATCGGGGCTACGGGCATAAAGCCTATGCCTGCTGACGGCTGAGAGCGTGGCTGATTAGGGTTGAGGTTCTCTGCGAGGGGCAGTGGAGAACCGAGTGGTGCAGGCTGGCAACCTGCAATATATACCACACCCGAAAGGCCACACCTTACAACTTCCCTCTCAAATCTCAAATATTGCGGGCTGGCTACCCGCACTCCCTTGTAAATGTTTGCAAAACAAGCATTTACAAGGGAGCAATAGGTCGGGAGACCTTTTCTCCAGCTTTGCTATGGGAATAGCAAAGTTAAAAAAAATACCGGGAGGTGTAAAAATGGAGAAATATTTAGTGGCACATTGGAAAAATTATATTTATGTAATTCTTTTAAATGTTAGTAAAGGATATTGGTATTATAGTCAATTTCGGTATCCAGAGAGAAAAAAGGAAAAATGGTTACTAATAAACAAAAAAATTATAGAAAAATACCAAACAAATATAACAAAAGACCAAAGATATAGGAGAAAAAAGAAAAATCTTGCAAAGTATCGTTTTTTTAGATGGGAAAATCAATGTATATTACTCAAGACAGAAG
>JALVYZ010000187.1 GCA_027037705.1 bacterium
AAAACGACTCTTGCAACTATCATCGCTAATGAGCTTGGAGTTTCAATAAAAACTACTTCTGGACCAATATTAGAAAGAGGTGCTGATTTAGCTGCAATTTTAACTAACTTACAGGAAAGAGAAGTTTTATTTATTGATGAAATACATAGAATGAATAGAGTTGTTGAGGAAATGCTCTATCCTGCAATGGAGGATTTTTCTATAGATGTAATAATAGGACAAGGACCAACAGCAAAAAGTATAAAATTAAATTTGAACAAGTTTACATTAATTGGAGCAACAACAAGAGCTGGATTGTTAACTTCTCCTTTAAGAGATAGATTCGGATATATTGGACGACTTGATTACTATTCTATTGAAGAATTAACTTTAATTGTTAAAAGAAGTGCCAATATTTTAAAAATAAAGATAGAAAAAGAAGGAGCTGAAGAGATAGCTAAAAGGTCAAGAGGGACACCAAGAATCGCAAATAAACTTTTAAGAAGAGTAAGAGATTATGCTGAAGTTTATGGAGATGGTGTAATAACCAAGGAGATAGCAGATTATGCTCTTGATATGCTTGAAATAGATCAAAAAGGATTAGATTCAATGGATAGAAGGTTTCTTTTAGCTTTAATTGAAAAATTTGATGGTGGCCCAGTTGGAATTGATACAATTTCAACATATCTTGATGAAGAAAAAGATACAATTGAAGATATTTATGAACCTTATTTAATTCAAATTGGTTTTTTAAAGAGAACACCAAGAGGAAGAATGGTTACTCCAAGTGCATTTAAATATTTTTCAAAAAAAATGAAAAAAGTTAAAACTATTTTTGAAGAGGAAGAGGAATGATTGCTAATACATACTCAAGAAAAGATGTTATATTTGTTAAAGGAGAAGGATGTTTTTTGTATGATGAAAATGGAGAAAAATATTTAGATTTTGCATCAGGTATTGCAGTTTGTGCTTTAGGCCATTCTCATAAAAAATTTACTGAAATTTTAAAAACTCAAATAGATAAAATTTTGCATATTTCTAATTTGTATAGAATTCAACCACAGGAAGAACTTGCGAAAAAAATTGTTAAAAATTCATTTGCAGATGAAGTTTTTTTCTGTAATAGCGGAACTGAAGCAAATGAAGGAGCAATAAAGCTTGCAAGAAAATTCGGGAAGTCTATTTCTAATAAAAAAACAAAAATTTTAGCATTTGAAAATTCATTTCATGGTAGAACAACAGGAGCACTTTCTATAACAGGTCAGGAAAAATATAGAAAAGATTTTTTACCTTTATTACCTGATGTTGAATTCGCAAAATTTAACAATATAGATGATGTAAAAAATAAATTAAATGACAATTTCTGTGCAGTTTTTATTGAATTAATTCAAGGAGAAGGTGGGGTAAATTCAGTTGAAAAAAATTTTTTAATGGAGTTAAGAGAAATATGCAATGAATTAAAAATAATACTTGTTTTTGATGAAGTTCAAACTGGAATTGGTAGAACTGGGAAATTATTCTGTTATGAACATTATGAAATAGAGCCAGATGTTATGACACTTGCAAAAGCTCTTGGAAATGGAATACCTATTGGAGCTGTAGCAGGAAAAAAAGAATTTATGAAATTTTTTACACCTGGCTCTCATGCGTCAACTTTTGGCGGGAATTTTTTAGCATCAGTAGCAGGATGTGCTGTATTAGATATAATAGAAAATGAAAATTTGCTTGAAAATGTAAAAAAAATGAGTAATTATTTAATAAAAGAATTAAAATCGATAGATAGAATAAATAAAATTAAAGGATTAGGTTTATTAATTGGAATTGAAGTGGAAGGTATTAGTTCTTTTGATTTATCTCAAAAATTATATGAAAGAAAAATTTTAACAGTTCCTGCAGGGGATAAAGTTTTAAGATTTTTACCTCCTTTAATTGTAACTGAAAAAGAAATTGAAATTTTAATTAAAAATCTAAAAGAAATATTGAGAAAGGATTTATAGAATGAAACATTTTTTATCAATTGAGGATTTTACAAGAGATGAAATAGAAGAAATTTTTGAAAAGGCTCATTTCTTCAAAAAAAATCCATATTCTAATTTTCTACAAAATAAAACCTTTGCTTTAATTTTTGAAAAACCGTCAACAAGAACAAGAGTTTCTTTCGAAGTAGGGATTAAACAATTAGGTGGGGATACGATTTTTATTTCAAATAGAGATAGTCAACTTGCAAGAGGAGAGGAAATTTCAGATACTTCAAGAGTTTTATCAAGATATGTTGATGGTGTAATAATTAGGACATTTGGACATAATATTATTGAAGAATTTTCAAAATTTTCAACTGTTCCTGTTATAAATGCACTTACAGATTTGAGACATCCATGTCAGGTTTTAACTGATATTTTTACAATAATTGAATTTTTAGGAGACATTGAAGGTAAAACAATCTCATTTATTGGTGATGGCAACAATATGATGAATTCATGGATAACAGCTTTAATGAGATTTAATTTTACTTTAAAATGCGTTTTTCCTAAAGGTTTTGAACCAGATAAAAATATTGTTGAAAAATCCCAAAAAGAAGGTATAGGCAAATTAATTCTTTCTAACAATCCAGAAGATGCATTTATTGATGTTGACGCTGTAAATACAGATGTATGGGCAAGTATGGGACAGGAAGATGAAGCTGAAAAAAGAAAAAATGCTTTTAAAGATTTTCAAATTAATGAAAAAAATCTCTCTTTATCAAATAATGCAATTGTTTTACATTGTTTACCTGCACATAAAGGCGAGGAGATAACCAAAGAAACTTTTGAAAAAAATGCAAAATATATTTTTGCTCAGGCAGAAAATAGACTACATGTACAAAAAGGCATTTTATGGAAATTATTTAGTTAAAATATTTAAAAAAATAGGAGGAAATTAATGAATGTAAATAAAGTGGTTTTAGCTTACTCAGGAGGACTTGATACTTCCGTTATTTTAAAATGGTTAAAATTAAAATATAATTGTGAAGTAATAGCATTTTGTGCAAATTTAGGTCAAGCTGAAGAACTTGAAGGACTTGAAGAAAAAGCTATTAATACTGGAGCAAGTAAAGTTTATGTTGAGGATTTACAGGAAGAATTTGTAAAAGATTACATCTTCCCAATGTTTAGAGGTGGTGCAATATATGAAAATTATTATCTTTTAGGTACATCAATAGCAAGACCTTTAATTGCTAAAAAACAGATTGAAATTGCAGAGAAAGAAGGAGCTGATGCTGTTGCTCATGGAGCTACAGGAAAAGGAAATGATCAAGTTAGGTTTGAATTGACATATTATGCTTTAAAACCAGATATTAAAGTAATAGCTCCTTGGAGAGAATGGGATTTAACATCAAGAGAAAAGTTAATTAATTTTGCAAAAGAAAATGGAATTCCAGTTCCTGTTACAAAAGAGAAACCGTACAGTTCAGACAGAAATTTATTGCACATTAGTTTTGAAGGTGGAATTTTGGAAGATCCATGGAATGAACCAGATGAAGATATGTTTATTTTAACAGTCTCTCCTGAAAAAGCCCCTGATGAGCCTGAATACATTATAATTGATTTTGAAAAAGGAGAACCAGTTGCAGTTAATGATGAAAAATTAACGCCAGCAAATTTATTAAAAAAATTAAATGAAATAGGTGGAAAGCACGGGATTGGAAGAGTGGATATAGTTGAGAATAGATTTGTTGGAATGAAATCAAGAGGAGTATATGAAACTCCTGGGGGGACGATTCTTTATCATGCTTTCAGAGCAATTGAGTCAATTACAATGGATAGAGAAGTTATGCATTTGAGAGATTCTCTTACTCCATATTACTCAAAATTAATTTACAATGGATTCTGGTTTTCTCCTGAGAGAGAAATGCTTCAAAAAATGATTGATGAAGCTCATAAATTTACAACAGGTAAAGTTAAGTTGAAACTTTATAAAGGTAACGTTATAATTTGTGGTAGAAAAGCTGAAAAATCTTTATATTCACCAGAATT
>JALVYZ010000188.1 GCA_027037705.1 bacterium
ATAGTTGTACTTAAGCGGGTAAAAAACCGAGACGGTACATATGCACGAAGAGTGGTTGAACTCTATGAGATTAAACCTGCTAGCGATAGAATAGAATTGCTAAAGATAGCTGAATGGAACAAGGAGGCTGATAAACTTCTTCCTGACTCTGTTGAAGAATTAGTAAATAAAAGTTATAGATTAGATACAATTAGTAAGATGTTATATATTAGTAAAAACGAAATAGTACATGATATAATTGAATTAAAAGATATAATTGAAAAATGTATAAAATGCCAATATACAACATTTATAAACACTATAAGAAAATACTATAACGAAAAACAAATTAAGGCGATTAATAATGAAAATAGATAAAATTAACAAAGAAAAACTACTTGCAGAAACACCAATACTTATACTATCCTCGATACCTTACGCTCTGGCTAAGCGTAGCCCACATACAATATTATCAAAAATAAATAACTTATCAGAATATCTAAGGGAATATAAGAAAGTATCTCAAATATATAAGAAAATGGAGAAAATATATATAAATGATATAACAGTACTGGGGAAAATAGCTGACTTAATAAATGAGCCGTTTCTTACACGTCTAATCCACGAGTACATTATGATATATTTATCAAAAGGTATTGACCTAGGTACATTAGATGAGTTCGCTCTACGTGTCCTTGCGGAATTAAAACAACGCATATCAAATAAAATGTCTATACTCGTTCAATGGATAGAATTAATTGTATTACTGATATCTCTTTTCTCTATTGTTGTTCTCTTAGCTGGCTTTAGCAATACTGTCTCATTTTCATTATTACTTATATTGGTATCACTATTATCAATAATTCTTATCCCATTCACTAAAATAGAGTATTTAGATATATATTTCCAAAATAGTAATAGTAATATAATAACAGTTTCATACATTATATCTATACTATTGCTTATTATAGGGCTCTATTTAAAAAATTTCTACATATCATCAATAGGTTTCATGGTCTCACTTATAACAGTTGTGAAGTCATATATGAATATGGCAAAGTTGTTAAAAAAGATAGAGGATATACTTTA
>JALVYZ010000189.1 GCA_027037705.1 bacterium
GTTTTAGCTCAAGCTATTATTAAGGAAGGCGTTAAAGTAGTTGCAGCTGGCGCTAATCCAATGGATGTAAAAAGAGGGATTGATAAAGCAGTTGAGGAAGTAGTTGAAAAATTAAAATCTATTAGCAAAGAAACTAAAGATAAAAAAGAAATCGCTCAAGTTGGTACAATTTCAGCTAACAATGATAAAGAAATTGGGGAAATTATTGCTGAAGCTATGGAAAAAGTTGGAAAAGAAGGTGTTATTACTGTAGAAGAAGCAAAAGGAATGGAAACTACACTTGAAATTGTTGAAGGTATGCAATTTGATAGAGGATATTTATCTCCATACTTTGTAACAGATCCAGAAAGAATGGAATGTGTTTTAGAAGATGCTTTTGTATTAATCCATGACAAAAAAATTTCAAATATGAAAGACTTATTACCAATTTTAGAACAAATTGCAAAATCAGGAAAGCCATTCTTATTAATTGCAGAAGATGTTGAAGGAGAGGCTCTTGCAACTTTAGTAGTAAATAAATTAAGAGGGACATTACAATGCTGTGCTGTAAAAGCTCCAGGATTTGGTGATAGAAGAAAAGCTATGTTGCAAGATATTGCAATTTTAACAGGTGGTCAGGTAATTTCTGAAGAGTTAGGATTAAAATTAGAAAACGCAACATTAAATGACCTTGGAAGAGCAAAAAGAATAGTTGTTGACAAAGATAATACAACTATTGTTGATGGAGCTGGCTCTAAAGAAGACATTGAAGCAAGAATTAAACAGATTAGAGCACAAATTGAAGAAACAACTTCAGATTATGATAGAGAAAAATTACAGGAAAGACTTGCTAAATTAGTAGGTGGTGTTGCTGTAATCAGTGTTGGAGCTGCAACAGAAACTGAAATGAAAGAAAAGAAAGCAAGAGTAGAAGATGCTATGAATGCAACAAAAGCTGCTGTTGAAGAAGGTATTGTACCTGGTGGAGGAGTGTCATTAATTAGATGTATAGATGCTCTTGATAGTATTGAAGTTGAAAATGAAGATCAACAAATTGGGGTAAATATCATTAAAAAAGCTCTTGAAGCTCCATTTAGACAAATCGTTACAAATGCAGGACTTGACGCTTCATTGTTACTTGAAAAAGTTAAAAATGCTAAAGAAACAGAAGGATTTGATGCAGCTAAAGGTGAATTAGTTGATATGTTAGAAGCTGGTATTATTGACCCAACAAAAGTTGAAAGATTAGCATTACAAAACGCTGCAAGTGTTGCAGGATTAATGATTACAACAGAATGCTTAATTACTGAAAAACCAGAAAAGAAAGATAATATGCCACCAATGCCAGGAGGCGGAATGGGTGGAATGGAAGGAATGATGTAATAAATAAAAGCCAGGCTTTGCCTGGCTTTTTTTATTGATTTTTTCAACTTTTTTTAATATAAAAAATTTTATGAAACAATTCAAAATACTTTTCTGTAGCAAACAATACCCTCTCACAATGGAATATTTAAAAAAATTTCTTCCAGAAGATAAATTTTTTATTTTTAATTGCGATGAAAATAACCTTATTAATGAAATAAAAAAAGCTGATGTTGCTGTCCCTTTAATGAGCAGATTATCTTCTGAAATTATTAAAAATGGTAAAAATTTAAAATTAATTCATCAATTTGGGGTTGGATTAGAAGGAGTTGATATTAAAACAGCAAATGAACAAAATATATATGTAGCCAATATTCCTGCGAATAAAACTGGCAATGCTTATTCAGTTAGCGAATTAACACTATTTTTGATTTTTTCATTACTTAAAAATTGGAATGAAGCTCAACTAAGTTTTAAAAATAGAAAAATTGGCTATCCTCTTGGAGATGTAATTTTAAATAAAAAATTCTTAGTTTTAGGATATGGAAATGTTGGGAAAGCAGTAGTTGATATTTTAAAAAAATTCAATGTTAAAATCTATGTTGCAAGAAGACAAATTAAAAATAAATCAACTAAAAAAATCCAATTTATTACCTTTAATGAATTAGATAATTTTTTATCTGAAATTGATTTTCTAATTGTTGCAATATCTTTAAACAATAACACTAAAAATTTTGTTGATGAAAAAATAATATTTAAAATGAATAAAGATGCATATTTAATCAACATTTCACGAGGTGGAACTGTTAAGTATGATGCATTATTAACAGCATTAAAACAAAAGAAAATAAAAGGTGCAGGACTTGATGTTTACTGGGATGAGCCATTTAATCCAACAGATGAAATTTTGAATTATAATGTAATCGCAACCCCACATATTGCTGGCTCAACTACATACAGCTACGAACTAATGGCCAAATATATGGCAAGAAATATCAAAAGAGTCCTTTTAAAAGGATTACCACCTATTTAACAATCTAAAATTTTATTTACCTATTTCAACTTTATAGCCGTTATATTCAATTTTATTTCCTATCATGTAACCATAGTAAACTTCAAATTCAATCCCCGCTGCTTTACTGAAATCTAATACATTTGGAATTATATCAAATTTTTGTGGATTTATTAATGTAACATTTTTCTCAGGCAATAAAAACCCCATAGTAAGTTGATTAAAGTATATATACATTAGTAATGTTCCATACTTACCTATATCCTCATTATCTATGTACAAATAAGGCTGTAAATAAACTGAAGATAAAGGTTCAACATTAATTACATTATTTGATACATCAATTAATTGGGAACCTGGTATCAATCTAACTGGATTCAACGGCTCTTCTGGGGCAACATTCTTTATTGAAGAATTAACTTTTATTAAAATATTTCTTGAAACTTCTTTCCCTTTATCATCAACTACAATAACTTTTGCATTAAAAAAACCAGGAGATTCATAAGTGTAAGTATAATAATTTTCATTTGTCACAACATCTATTTTCCCATCTCCATCTAAGTCCCATTTATAAATTGTTATATTTCCATCAGGATCATAAGCATTACATTCAAAAGTAACCTGTAATGGAGCATATCCTGTCATAGGACTTGCTGTCAGGGATGTAATAACAGGAGCGATATTTTCATCTGATGAAGATGGATAAATAGCATTATCATAATTACCTATTTGGACATTTACTTTTCTATTGTTTGAAGTTTGTATAATAATAGAAGTATTATTATTTTGAGCATATAATAATAATGTATTATAATCAACATAATCTAAGATAGGCAAAGAATTATCGTAATAATAATTTATGCTCTCTATTACATCGTTACATGATTGTGGTTGAAAATACAAAATATAATATTGGTTAGGTTTAATATGAATTGTTGTTTCTGAATTATTTATAATAAAATAAGGATATTCTAATTTTTTTGTATAAAAACTCCATTGTATTTCCTTATTTTGCCCTCCTTCTAAATATGAAAATTTTGCAGTATATTTTTCTCCCCATTTTAGTCTATTTAAAGGCATAAGTACATATTCAAAATCGTTTAATTCTCCATTTGGATCAGTTTCTTTTGTCAATAATACTGTATCTATAATATTTGAATGGCTATCATATAATTTAAAATCTAAAAATGAAAAATTTGGGTTTATTTTATTTGAATTAAATTGGATACTCACAGGATATCCTCCAATTTTACAGTTAGGGAGAGGATTAGGAATTTCATTTTCAAAGGATGGTAATACATTAGTTGCGTTCGAAAATGGCCATATCACATATGTAGGATTTTGATTTAATAAGATATTCTCATCAGAATAACTATTTCCCATATCAAAAACATAGACTTTACCATATATGTAATTTTCATCAAATTTTTCTCCAATTCCTATTTCATTAATATTAAAATCCAAAAATCCTAATCTATGATAAATAGCAGAAAATAAATAATCTATAGACTCAATAATATTATTATTTCCAGCATATATATTTTCTACAATATAAAAACTTGAATATCCAACATATTGAGCACGCTCAAGAGGGGAATTTCCTGTAAATCCTTCCTTATTACTATCTTCAA
>JALVYZ010000190.1 GCA_027037705.1 bacterium
AATAAATCAACTGTCTTCCAATTTTTAGAGATAATGGTATTGAAAATAAATTTTTTATCTGCAAGTATGTTTTAAATGGTTCAAAATAAACTTTGTAAGGATTATTTTTTATCTTAAATTTTTTATTATAAAAATCATCATTAGTTAATGCAGTATCCCAGCTTAAAGAATGTTGCACTCCAAGAGAAAGTATAATATTTTTTGATAAATTAAATTTTAATCCTGTTCTAACTCTTCCAAGTAAAAACCCATCATTTTTTGAACCAATAACAGGTTTATCACCATAAGACTTTATATTGAAGTTATGTTGATATTCATATCTAAATCTTAAATCAGCCCAAGGATAATAATTTATCTTCGCAAAAAGTTCTTGAGATATTGCTATTGTAATAATTAATAAAAAAATTATTTTTTCATAATTCTCACTCCACACTCCCGACTCCAGACTAAATTTAAATAAGCTTCATAATCATTTTTATTGCAAGAATTATTAAAATTCCACCTAAAATCTTTTTTACAGTTGCAGGTTTAAATTTATTTTGCATTAAATTTGTACCTAAATAAGCACCAAAAAAGCCTGAAATTGTAACCAGTATCATAAGTTTTAAATTTACACTTCCCATTGCAAGATAGGTTAAAAATCCTGTGAATGATGAAAATGGAACAACAAAAGCAGTAATAGCTGCAACCTTTTTAGGATTAAATCCCATTAAAATCATACATGGTGAAATTAATCCGCCGCCTCCTACCCCTAATAGTCCTGAAATAAATCCAACAATAATTCCAAGAATTGATAAAGATAAAAATGGTCTATCTTCTCTGTAATTTTCAGAATATTTTGAAGATTTAAAAAACCACATAACCGTAGTTGAAAAAAGTAAGAATAAAATAAAAATAATTAGCACAATTTTATGAGGAATAAATTTTGAACTGTAAGCTCCAACTGGTGCAAAAATTAAAGAAAAAATTATTAATGGAATTCCCAATTTAAAATCAAGTCTTTTTTCTTTAATATTTAAATAAGTTGCCCCAGCAAGACTGACTGTATTGTAAAATAAACCTGTTGGTTTTGCCTGTGATAGAGGAATTCCCATTGCATACATGGTGGGAACAAGAACAATTGCAGCACCCACTCCTCCAAGTGCAAATAGAAAACTAAATATAAATGCCAAAATTGTTAGCAAGACAATCATTGTAATTTTGTATTATAATGCAAAACTAAAAAAGTCAAGTAAAAAATTTTTAATATTTTATATTTTTTAAAATTGCTATAGTTTCAATATGATGGGTATTGGGAAACATATCAATTAAATAAAATTTTTCAATTTTATAATTATCCTTAATTAATTCAAGGTCTCTTGATAAAGTTGATGGATTGCAAGAAACATAAATTATCTTTTCAAAATTTTTTTCTTTGATTAATTTAATTACATTTTTTTCCAATCCTGCACGAGGTGGGTCAACAAATAAAAGACTAAAATTATCTTTGATTTTCAACTTTTCCACTCTATTTTGGATTATTTTTAGATTTTTAAGGTTCAACTTTTTTAAAAGATTAATTGCTTCTTTATTCTCTTCAACTGCTGTTATGGCTTTACAATTTTTTGAAATTTCACTGGTAAAGAAACCTGAGCCTGAATATAATTCTAACACATTATCATTTTGTTCTATGGCATTTGTAGCAATTTTCATAAATTTTGTTAAAAGAAAAGTGTTAGATTGGGAAAATGTATTAAATCCAGCATAAAAATGTTTGAGCTTTATAAAATTTTCTCCAATTGTTTTATCTTTAAATTTAACTCCAACAATGTTATCTACCAATTTAAAGTTATTTTGAAACTTTTCCTTAATATTTAAAAGAGCTTCATTATTTTCATTTTCAATAATGTAGCATTCAATCATATTTGAATCTTTCAAATTTTTTGCAATATAATTTATTTTCTCAATAATTGTTTTTTTGCATATTAAACAATCATTAATGGGAATAAATTGAGATGACTTGAATTTAAGGAATCCAAAGTTATTTTTATAAATTCTAAACTTTGCTCTCAATCTATATCTATAAGGCTCACTAAAAATTATATCATTTATTTTAAAATCTTTGAATTTTCTAAAAAAATTATATACTATTTTTTCTTTTATTATCAACTGATTTTCATATTTTATGAATCCAAAAGTGCACCCACCACAATTTTCATTGTATTCACAATAATTTTCTCTTCTAAATTGTGACTTTTCATGAATTTTTATGACTTCTCCAATACAATAAGATCTCTTCTTTTTTATTATTTTAGCATCAATTATATCACCTTCTACTGTAAATGGAACAAATATGGTAAAATTTCCATTAATTTTTCCTACACCATAACCTCCAAAAGCAGTATCAATTATTTTAATTTTATTATATGTGTCCATTGTTGCAAATTTGAGATATTTACTATATAATAAAGAACAATGGAACAAATAAGTCAACTGAAAAAATTAGTTGAAAAAGAGAAATTTAGAAAATTTTTAGGGATTGAAGTTGTTAAAATTGAAAATGGATATGCCCTTGTTAAATTAAAAGTCAAAGATAATTTTACAAATATTTATAATTTTACTCATGGTGGAGTGATATTTTCTCTTGCTGATGAAGCTTTTGAACTTGCATGTAATTCTCGTGGATTTATAGAATATGGATTAAATGTGAATATATCCTATCAAAAATCCTCTAATATTGGAGATACTATTTTTGCAGAAGCAAAATTTGTTTCTGAATCAAGGAAAGTTGCGATATATCAAATAAAAATTTACAATGATAAAAATGAGATTTTAGCTACATGTCAGGCAATGTCTTATAAAAAAATGAAAAATGGAAATTAGATATGTAATTAAAGATTCAAGTCTTGGAAAAGTTATCATAGGTTTTACTGGTAAAGGAGTCTGTTTTTTAACCTTTGGCGAATCTGAAAATGAGTTTTTAAAAGAGTTAAAGAAAAGTTTTAAAAATTTTATTATTAAAAAAGAGAATCAAAATTCAATAGAGATAATCAGTCATGTCTTAAAAAAAATTGAAAATCCATCATTAGATATAAAAATTCCTTTAGATATTTATGGAACTGATTTTCAGAAAAAAGTATGGGATGAATTATTAAAAATTCCTCCAGGAAGTGTTGTATCATATTCACAAATTGCTCAAAATATTGGACAGCCAAACGCTGTTAGAGCTGTTGCAAATGCCTGCGGGGCGAATAAAATTGCAGTTATTATTCCATGTCATAGAGTTATAAGAAGTGATGGTTCTTTAGGTGGATATAGTTCTGGTTTGTGGAGAAAAAGATTTCTTCTTCAATTAGAAAATCCTATTAAAAGGAAATTTTAATGACAATAGATGCAGTTTTTAAAGGATTATGCCCTAATTGTGGGAAAGATATCTCTGTTGATAGATTAGGAATGGGATTACCATGCATTAATTGCTTTCCAGTTGTTGATGAAAATTTTTTAAAAAAATTGAATAAAAATAGCGAATTGGGAAAATATTATAATATGTTAAAAAAAGTAGAAAAATGGGAAAAACATTTTGAAAAATATATGAATTCAAAACCATGGAGTTTACAAATCACTTGGGCTAAAAGGGTTTTATTAAAAAGATCTTTTGCTCTTTTAGCTCCAACAGGTGTGGGAAAAAGTTCATTTGGTATTTCAATGGCAACATTT
Organism: bacterium; assembly: GCA_027037705.1. Lineage (GTDB taxonomy): Bacteria > DYJV01 > DYJV01 > DYJV01 > JALVYZ01 > JALVYZ01. The sequence continues at coordinate 3,697 of JALVYZ010000190.1, forward strand.
TTACAAAAATCATACATAATTTTACCTACAAGGTTACTTGTAAACCAGGTTTATAACCGAATTTTACAATTTGGTGTTAATAAAGAAGATGTAATTGCCTTTGGTCTTGAAAAATGTATTAAAGAAAAAGAGTATAATAAAGAAAGATTAAAAAATGGAAATTTTAAGATTGTTATTTCAACATCAAATTTTTTATATAAAAATTATAAATTATTCCCGAGAAACATAAAATACATTTTCATTGATGATGTTGATTCTTTTCTTAAAAATGCAAAGAATATAGAT
>JALVYZ010000191.1:0-1884 GCA_027037705.1 bacterium
TCTATCCATGTCCATAATCTCCTTTCATCATTTAAAGAGATTATGGCAAACCCAGGTAGGTCTGTCAATAATAAAATCGACCTACTTAAAAGACTTTCTATGATTTCAACAAAAACGTAATGCACCCCTGTAAATTTGAAGATGACATTGTAGATTGTCTGGCAAAAAATTTATCATCAGAGTTGAGGCAAAAATGGGACACAGAGATAAATGAAAATGGGGAAAAATCAGATAGATCAAAAAAGGAACGTAGGGTTGACCTGTGTTGTTTCCAAAATGGAACAATTAATATTATTATAGAAGTAAAAGTGTTAGAACAGTATAAGGATAAATGCAACAACCATTTCTTTCCTTATATTTTTTATGATAACATACCTCCCAATATAAAAGAATTTAATGGATGCAAACAAAAAGAAATAGAAAAACTCAATTGTTTTGAAGAAAATAATGGAAATAAACAGATAAACCACAAAGAAGAAGGACAACTATTCAAAGATATAATCAAGATATTAAAAATCGAAGAAAAATTTTGTAAAAAAATTGAAAAATATCTACTTTTCTATTTATTAACTAATAAAAAAGATACAAACCAGTCTGTACATTGTTACTGTAAAATAAAAGCAAGACTTGAAAAATTATTTCAGCATTTTGATACTATATCGAACAAAAAGGAACAATATTTAATAAAAACTGGTAATAATTTTATAGGTGCAAGTTATAGTCCACTTCAATTTGATGGATTTTTCAGTAATCTTGGTAGAAAATGCATTGGAAAACCTTGTAGCGGTAATAAAAATTTATGCGCTGAAAAGAGGTGTATCAGTGTTGTATTATTACACTTTGATGAAAACCACGAGTTCTCATTTGAATTAAAAAAGAGTCTAACAAGCGGGTGCACTTGACCGCTATTCCGCTGCGGCCTTCGGCCTTGCTCCATAGCGGCAAGTGACCCTTGGCGTTAGCCGAAATATACAATTAGGATAAGCTATGAGAAAATTGACATTGAAATTAGAATATTGTTACGGAATAAAAAAATTAGAACATGAGTTTAATTTTCGCAATAGAACTTTTGCCATTTATGCCCCAAATGGTGTAATGAAAACATCATTCGCAAAAACATTCAAGGATTTTTCAAATGGATCAGAAACAAAAGATTTAGCTTTTCCAAGTAGAAAGACCGTTAGGGAAATTGAAGCGGACATTGGTATTACACCCGAGATTTTTTTTATAATAGAGCCTTATTTAGAAGATTACCAATCAGAAAAAATATCTACACTGCTGGCTAACAAACAACTGAAAAGCGAATACGAAACAATTCATAAAGACATCAATAAGGTTAAAATAGACCTAATTAAAAAATTAAAGCAATTATCTGGGCTTACAGGCAGAAAAGACAATATTGAGAACGAAATAAAAAACGTTTTTAAACAATCTTTTTTTGATTTTTTGTTAGCCAATGAAGATTTAATAAAAGAAAAAGACGAACTTCCATTTCATAATATTCAATATCAAATCATTTTTAATGACAAAGTAATTAAATTTCTTGAAACAGGAGACTTTAAAAAGTCTATCAGTGAGTACATTGAAAAATACAATGATTTAATCGATAAATCTCCATATCTTAAAAAAGAATTTAATTTTTATCATGCTGAAAATGTTCAAAAGCAGTTGGTTTCGAATAATTTTTTTAAAGTTGGACACTCGGTAAATTTATTCAATGGCTCAGAAAAAGTAGAATATGAAAAAGGAGAAGATTTAAAAAAACTCTTAGAAGAAGAAAAAAAGAAAGTTTTAGAAAATGAAGATCTTCGAAAAAAGTTTGACGAAATAAACAGTAAATTAACAAATGCTGAACTTCGTAAATTTCGAGATTATCTATTAGAT
>JALVYZ010000191.1:1894-3981 GCA_027037705.1 bacterium
ATTTTCTCATTTGCCTTTTTATTTAAGTATTAAAAACAAGGATGATGTTATATTAAAAGGAGATATTCCATCAGTCGAATTCATATTTAAAGATGGAAATGATGAGAAAACTTTTAATGATAGAAATGATTTATTAAGAATATTAAGCACAGGTGAAAAAAGAGCATTATATATTCTAAATATTATTTTTGAAGTAGAAGCAAGAAAAAAGGATGATAATATTACATTATTTGTAATAGATGATATTGCTGATAGTTTTGATTATAAAAACAAATATGCAATTATTGAGTATCTAAAATATATGTCAGAGATTGACAAATTCTTTATGTTCATACTTACTCATAATTTTGACTTTTATAGAACTATTCAAAGTCGTGGTATTGTTCCTTATCCCCAATGTTTAATTGCTTTAAAAAATGATAGTGGAATTAGATTAGAACAAATAAGCTATTTAAAAAATCCATTTATTAGAGATTGGAAAACTAATTTATCTGACAACAAAAAATTAATAGCCTCTATTCCATTTGTAAGAAACATAATTGAATATACACAATCGGATGAAAATGAAGATTACTTATTATTGACCTCAATTCTTCATTCTAAAAATAATACGCATGAAATAACATTGAATGATGTTAAAAATGTTTTTGAAGCTTACATACGGAACATTACTTTTCCCAATAACAATTTAGATAATTCAATTAGAAAATTGATTTTTGAAACCGCAGAAGAATGTTTAAGTGCTGATGAAGGTATTAATCTTGAAAATAAGATTGTTCTATCAATTGCAATTAGATTAAAAGCCGAAGAGTTTATGAAATCAAAAATAACAGATGAAGATTTTTTACGAGATTTAGAAAATCAGAAAAATCAGATGTGGCAATTATTAAAAAAATTTCAAGAAGAGTTTAATAATGAAGCGAATAATATCGAAATATTAAAGCGAGTAAATTTAATAACTCCGGAAAATATCCATATAAACTCTTTTATGTATGAGCCTATCCTAGATATGGGGGATTTTGAATTAAGAGATTTGTATGATGAAGTAAAAAGATTAAACGGCTAACAAAACGCTGCACCTGACCGCTATTCCGCTGGCGCTCCATAGCGGCAGGTGAGCTTAGTCGTTATGTGTAAATAAGGAATTGATATGAATGTCTCTGAGTTATTTGTTCTGACAAATTGGATTCAATCTGAAATAGTCAATAAGCAAATTCCCCAAAAATATCAGACTCTACAACAGATACTACAACGGAATGCCCAACCGAATCAGCAAAAACAACCCTTTGAAGATCAGAAGAACGATTTGATAGAAACTATCAAGAGAGTTCAGTTAAGTCAGCTAACTAAGGACCAACTAGAGTTCCTTAGAAAGCTCAATATAGCACAGGCTATTGGGAAAGAGGGCGTAGATACTATAGAAGATATCTTATATAAAAATAAACTTGATATTTCGACAGCCGCACAGAAAATTAATGAAATTTATCAGCGTCTAACTCAAGGCATTCAAAAGGCTAATCAGATAAAAACGGGTTTAGAAGGCTGTGTTATAGAAGAAGAATATGAGATTGAAGATGAGGTATTAATTAGAATATATTTCCGAGACAAAGCATCATTAGCAAATGTTACTCATTTTAAAAAATGGGGAGACATTTGGCATGAGATCGGACGTGGAATTGCAATGGTTCATAATGCAACACCTGAAGACGTTAAGATTGTTGGCGCAACTAGTGGCTCCATAGTGCTGGAAATGGCTACGATGGCGACTATAGCATCCACAACTAGCTTCATCATCTTATCGGTACTAAAGGTTGTCGAAAAGGTCTTGGAAATTAGAAGGAATGACCTTCCCCCGAAATTGTGGACAGTCCGAAAAGCTGCTACAACAACATCAGGAGGACTGACATGGTTTCGAAGAGAAGGACGTACACCCGTGAATTCAAGGTCGAGACGGTTAACCTGATAACCGGCAGCAACCAGTCTGTTGCTGAGGTAGCCAGAGATCTGGAGATCCACCCCACCACGCTCTACAAGTGGATTCGTCAGTACAGGGAGAATCCTGTTGAGGCCTTTCCTGGCAAAGGAAA
>JALVYZ010000192.1 GCA_027037705.1 bacterium
ACGACTTTATAAAATCTGCGTCTGCAGCCACGGACTCCAGATATCCTCCGTTAACAAACGGAATATCGCTCACAAGTTTGTACATTTCTCTCTAGTTTTCGTTACAGAATAATATTTAATAATAATATTAATTATTATTATTTTTATTATTAATTATTATTAAATATAAATAACAAGTGTCATTTCGAATTCATGCGCTAGGAATAATCACCTGTATTGCAACCAAGGCGCGTACAACTACGCAGACTGATTCGGACTCGTACAAATGCCATTTCGGTCCTGCTTTGTTTTGGTGTTACCATTTCGGACCTCTAGTCAATAAAGAATTATGAATAATGAATGATAACTGAAGTAGAAGTACGTAGACCTATTTATTTACATATAACAAAACATAACACATCACTCGACCGAGGGTCATATTAGACGGCATATATGAATTCGCTGATTGCGAGTTAGCATCTCCTCAAGCACCAGCCGTACTTGCAATTTTATAAGTTTGGCCTCTTTCCGTAGCAGGTCTTTCAGGAGATACTTAGACAAATCGCCCCGTTTATGGCTCACCTGTGATATAATAAATGCTATTCTATTAAATATATTGGAACATAAAATAACATAAATTTTTGAAACAGTTAAAACAACTGAAATTATTACCAGCTTGGTTCCCTGATCATTGATGTAGTCTTGACGCATATGCCTATGTCCTGAACCTTGCGCCATACGGACTGTAACAAGATCAAATACAAAATGTGTAACTGACAATTACAATAATTACAAATGGCCTAACACGCATCAAACTTTATTCAAAGTAACTGATCGGAGGATTCTCACCTGAGTAACGTGGAACAGGCAACCTTGTACTTGTGCATTAGCTAATGCGGGAATGTCCCTGAATGATTGCCACATCGCCGCTTCAAAGTCTAGAACAACACGTTGTCAGTAAGTGATAGTAGTGCCACTATAACTGATGAGTAGTCAGCTTTTCGCTTCCCCGACATCAGGACGAAAGCCTGGGACAACTGTATTACACAGAAACTGTTGTCTACGAAGGCGTGCACGGTAAATGT
>JALVYZ010000193.1 GCA_027037705.1 bacterium
TTTGAATATCTCTTATAGGTATTTGTTCTCTCAATAAGTTCTGTAAGACTTTCTGAATTTTTCCAACAGAAAGAATGTTAGGAACAAGTTCTTCCACTAATTTAGGATAATGTTTTTTAGCTGCATCTAAAATGTTTTGGACTTCCTGTCTTGATAGAATTTCATGAGCATAATCTTTTATTACTTCAGTTAAGTGTGTTGCAATAACAGTAGGAATATCTACTACAGTGTAACCTGCTATTTGAGCTTTTTCCTTTTCATCTTCTTTGATCCAAATAGCAGGCAAGCCAAATGCTGGTTCTATTGTTTTAATTCCTTTGATTTCTTCTTCCACAGTACCAGGATTCATAGCTAAATAATAACCTATCATAACTTCTGCTTTTGCAACTACATTTCCTTTTATTAAGATAGCGTATTCATTAGGTTTTAATTGTAAATTATCTCTAATATGAATTGGAGGAATCACAAAACCCATTTCAAGAGCAAATTGTCTTCTTAAAGATTTAATTCTATCTAATAATTCTCCATCCTGTTTTTTATCAACTAATGGTATTAAACCATAACCCACTTCAAATTCAATTAAATCAAGAGGCGGCAAACTTTCTGCAGTTTCAGCTGGAGTTTCTTTTTTTGCTTTTTCTTTTTCCTCAATTTCTTTTTCAATTTCTTTTTTTGTTTTAATTTTATCAGAATAGTATGCTCCAATAGCTGTTAATAAAGCAATCCCCATAAAAGGAATTTTAGGTAATCCAGGAACTAATGAAAATATTGTTAGAGCAATTGCAGCTATACTTAATGCTTTTGGATAATTAATAATTTGAGAACTAATTTCTTCTCCTAAATTCATAGTAGAAGCAGAACGAGATACTAAAATACCAGTGGATGTGGAGATTATAATAGCTGGAATCTGAGAAACTAATCCATCACCTATTGTTAAAATTGTATAAGTTTTTAAAGATTCCATCAATGGCATGCCTTTTAAAGCACCAATTGTAAAACCTCCAATTATATTTATAAGAGTAATTATTAATCCAGCTTTAGCATCATTTGATACAAACTTTGCAGCTCCATCCATTGCTCCAAAAAAATCAGCTTCTCTTCTTATTTTTTCTCTTCTTTCTCTTGCTTCATCTTCTGTGATTAATCCTGCGTTTAAATCAGCATCAATACTCATCTGTTTTCCTGGCATTGCATCAAGAGTGAATCTTGCAGCAACTTCTGCAATTCTATTTGCACCAGCTGTAATAACTTTTATATTGATTATTACTAACAATGAAAATATCACTGCTCCAACTACATAATTTCCACCTACTACAAATTCACCAAATGCTTGAATAACTTTTCCTGCAACAGCAGTTCCTTCAGTTCCATGAAGTAAAATTAATCTTGTTGAAGCAATGTTTAAAGACAATCTAAAAAGTGTTGTAATTAACAATAATGACGGGAAAACACTAAAATCAAGAGTTTCAGGAGTATACATTGTAATTAATAGAATTAAAATTGCAAATGTTATATTAAAAGAAAGAGAAAAATCAAGAAATATTGGTGGCAGAGGGATCATCATTAATGCCAATGCCATTAATACTCCTAATGAGAGGACAACATCTTTTTTCATTAGCATTTCTTTAAAATCAAATTTTTGTAATGTTCCAACTTGAGCCATACTTAACTTACCCTTTCAATTTTAAATTTAATTTATGCAAAATAAATACCAGATTTAAATCACTCCTTTTAATTTATAAACATAAGCTAATACTTCTGCAACAGCTTTATATAAATTTTCTGGAATAAAATCACCTAATTCTACTATTTTAAATAGTGTCTGTGCTAATGGTTTATTTTCCACAATAGGAATATTATTTTCTCTTGCAATTTCTTTAATTCTTTCTGCTATTATACCTGCACCTTTAGCTATAACCTTGGGCGCAATCATAGTAAGCTTGTCATATTGTAATGCTATTGCGAGATGTGTAGGATTTGTTATTACTACATCAGCTTTTGGAACTTCTTGCATCATTCTTCTTCTGGCAATTTCTAATTGTTTACTCCTTATTTTCTTTTTAACTTCAGGATCTCCTTCAGATTGTCTCATTTCATCTTTAATTTCTTCTTTTGTCATTTTTAAATTTTCTTCATATTCAAACTTTTGATATACAAAATCTATTATTCCTAAAGGAATGAGAAATAAGAAAAAAATTTTTAAAAATATTTTGAAGGTTGTATTAGAAATATATGAAAGAGAATTATAAGGAGATTTATCCATTAAAAGTATAATAGAATAAATATCATCTTTTATTGTAAAATATAAGATTAAAGCAATTATTATTATTTTTAGTAATGATTTTAATAAATTAATTAATAATTCTTTAGAAAAGAATCGTGTAAAACCTTTAATTGGATCTATTTTGGATAATTTTGGTTGTATAGGCTTCCATGTCAAAAACCAGCCAACTTGAAAAATATTAATGAAGAATCCTATGAAAGCTGTAATTAATAACCATGGAGATATTACAAATAAGAATTTTTTCATGGTCATTTGTAAAAGAAAGTTAGTATTTGTAGGATTTAAATTAATAAGTAACCAGTTTGAAAAAAAATCTTGTAAAATGTCAAAAAGGTGACGATAGGTAAATTTACCAAATATTATCATATTTATAATTATTGCCAGAAATATACCTGTATTATTTAATTCAATACTTCTTGCAACCTGCCCTTCTTCTCTCGCCTTTTTCCTTCTTTTCGGCGTTGCTGGTTCAGTACGTCTTGGATCTTTAGCCATGCTTTTTAATTAACAATATATGTGCCATTTAAACAATAATAAATATTAATACTATTTAACAATGTTTTTATTGACTAAAATCAAAAACAATATTATATTTAAGAAAGTTTTATTCAATCTGGAGGTAAATATGTTAGTAATTGAAAATTTACATGTAGAAGTTGAGGGAAAAGAAGTACTGCATGGGATAAACATGAGTATTTTAAAAGGAGAAACTCATGTAATTTTTGGAAAAAATGGAAGTGGGAAAACTACTCTTTTATTGACTCTTATGGGATTTGAAAAATATAAAGTAACTCAAGGCAAAATATATTTTAAAGGAAAAGATATTACCAATGTCCCAATGTATGAAAGAGCAAGAATGGGTATGGGGATGGCTTTTCAGAGGCCACCTGCTATAAAAGGCCTAAAAACAAAAGATATTTTGAAAAAAATAAAAAACGTTGATTTTTCAGTTGAAGATATTGCTAAAAAGGCTAATTTTGAAAATTTTTTAGACAGAGATCTAAATTGGGGGTTTTCAGGTGGAGAATTAAAAAGGTCAGAGATGGCACAATTGCTTGCTCAAAATCCTGATTTCATTATGCTTGATGAACCAGAATCTGGGGTAGATGTTGAAAATATAAAACTTATTGGAAAAATTGCAGCAATATTATTGGAAAAACATAAAAGATTAAAAGAAGGTAGAAATAAATCTGGACTAATTATTACTCATACAGGATTAATTTTAGATTATATAGATGCTGATAAAGGACATGTATTATTAGATGGATACCTTGTTTGCACAGGAAATCCAAGAGAAATGTTTAAATTAATACAAGAAGAAGGATATGAGAGGTGTATAAAATGTATGATGAATTAAAAAAGAAAGCTGAAGAGGCACTAAATAAAAAGCCATCAATAGGTGAAGATATAGATTTAAATGCTTTTAGACATGATGCTCCTGAATATGAATATGACCCTAATTTGACTAAAGTATTAGATGAAAAAGAAAAAGAAAATTTAGAAAGTATTGGAATTGATGTAAAAAGAGAAACGAGAGCTGGTTCTTTTATACAAACAGATCATTCTGTTGTCCAATGCAATGTTAAGCAAGAAGGTATTGAAATATTACCAATGAAAGAAGCAATGAAAAAATATGAATGGTTAAAGGATTACTGGTGGAAAGCTGTAAGTGTTGATACAGATAAATTTACTGCTGAAGCTGAACTTCACTTTGATAATGGTTATTTTATTAGAGCAAAAAAGGGTGTAAAAACAAAATTTCCTCTTCAAACATGCTTATATATTTCAACTGACAATCTTGTGCAACATGTTCATAATATTATAATTGCTGAAGAAGGTGCTCAACTTGATATTATATCTGGATGTGCTACCTCTCATAAAGTAAATTCTGCTCTACATGTTGGAATTAGTGAATTTTATATAAAAAAAGGTGGCAAAATTACATTTACAATGATTCATAGATGGGGAGAAAATATAGCTGTTAGACCAAGAAGTGGCACCATAGTAGAAGATGATGGGGTTTTTATATCAAATTACATATCTTTTGAAAAAGCCAAATCATTACAGATGAATCCTATTACATATTTAAATGGCAAAAATGCAACAGCAATATTCTCATCAATAGTTTTTGCTCCAGAAGGCTCAAATATTGACCTTGGCTCAAGAATTATTTTAAATGGTGAAAAATCAAAAGCAGAAATAATTTCAAGAACCGTTTCAAATGGTGGGAATGTAATTGCAAGAGGACAGCTTGTTGGGAAAGCACCAGAGATTAAAGCACATCTTGAATGTAATGGTTTAATGTTAAAAGATAAAGGATATATTAACGCAATTCCAATTTTAGAGGCTCATCATAATAATGTTGATATGAGTCATGAAGCTGCAGTTGGGAAAATTGCACAGGAAGAAATTGAATATCTAATGGCAAGAGGTTTAACAGAAGAAGAAGCAACTTCAATTATTGTTAGAGGATTTTTGAATGTAAAAATTGAAGGATTACCTAAAAAATTAGAGAGTCAAATTGAAAATTCATTAAATGAATTACAAGATAAATTTTTCTAAAAATGTTTAACTTTTCTATTTTCCCTGATCCTGAAACAGCAAATGAAGAAGGTTTAGTTGCTATTGGGGGAGATTTCTCCCCTATCACACTTCTTGAAGCATATTCACATGGAATTTTCCCTTGGTATGAAAATAATGGAATAATATTCTGGTATAGTCCTGACCCAAGATTTATAATTTTTCGTGAAGATTTCAGAATTGGAAAAAGACTTTTACGGTATTATAAAAAACATCACTACAATATAACATTTAATAAAGACTTTTATGCAGTAATGAAATATTGTCAAATGGTAAAAAGGAATGATGCAGGCACATGGATAACAGATGAAATGATCCAAGGATATTACGAACTTCATAAATTAGGATATGCTATTTCAGTAGAAGTTTGGGATAATAAAAAGTTGGTTGGAGGCCTGTATGGTGTGAATATTGGAAGATACTTTTGTGGAGAATCTATGTTTTCTCTTGAGAAAAATGCCTCAAAATTTGCTTTTATTGAACTTGCAAAAAAACTATTCTTTGAATTAAATTATAGATTTATAGATTGTCAAATATATTCTGAACATATGAACAGATTTGGTGGAATTAGCATTCCAAGAAAAGAATTTTTAAAACTTTTAAAAAGAGTTATTTAATAGTTTATCTCTCCATTCTAAAAATTTATTAAATGAAAATTCTGCAATCTTTTCTTTTCTCAATCTTTTATTCTTAATTTTTTTAATATTTTCAGGATATGAAAAAAGACTAAAATTTATATTTGAAGGTTGAAAATTCTTTCTTTTTTCTCTTAAAAAATTGTAAAGAGCACCAAAAGCAAAGGTCTTTTCAGGATAAGGGAATTTTTTTTCTATTACTCTAAAATAGACAATCAGAGCAACTAATAACCCATGAGCAATAGATTCAATGTAACCTTCAACTCCTGATAACTGACCAGCAATAAATATATCTTTTTTATTTTTTAAACTCATATCATCATTTAATACTTCAGGAGCGTTTAAATATATATTTTTATGCATAGAACCATATCTTAAAAATTTTGCATTTTTTAAAGCAGGTATTAGTCTAAAAACTCTCTCCTGTTCTTGTATTAACATTTTTGTTTGAAAACCAACAATATTGTAAGCAGTTCCTTCTTTATTTTCTTTTCTCAATTGTACAACAGCAAATGGTTGTTTACCTGTTTTTGGATCTATTAAACCAACTGGTTTCATTGGCCCAAAAGATAAAGTCATATCTCCTCTTTTAGCCATTTCTTCAATTGGCATACATCCTTCAAAATGAATCTCTTTTTCAAATTCCTTTAAAGGAAATGTTTTAGCATTTTTTAATTCTTTTACAAAGTTAAAATATTCTTCTTCTGATAAAGGACAGTTTATATAATCTTTATCATTAGAATATCTTGAGCCATAAAAAGCATTAGTCATATCAATTGATTCTGCATCAATAATTGGAGCAATTGCATCAAAAAAATAAAAATTTTCTTTACCTGTTATTTTGATTAAATCTTCTGCTAATGATTTTTCAGTAAGTGGGCCAGTGGCAATTATAGAAATGCCATTAAGTTCATTTAAATTTTTTATCTCTTTATGAATTATATTAATATTTGGATTTTGTTTTAAAATTTCTGTAATTTCTTCTGAAAATTTTTCTCTATCAACTACAAGGGCATTTCCACCAGGTATAGAATATTTTATTGCAGTTTTAATTAATAATGAATCAAGTTCTAATAATTCCCTTTTTAAAATTCCCGCTGGATGAGTCATGTTGTTTGACCTTAAAGAATTGCTACAAACAAGCTCTGCAAATTTTTCTGTTTTATGTGCAGGTGTAAACTTTTCTGGGCGCATTTCAAATAAATTAATTTTAATTCCTCTTTTTGCAAGTTGATATGCAGCTTCACTTCCTGCAAGTCCAGCACCAATAATATTAATAATCATGGAGTTTGAGTTAAATTGTTTTAAATTAAATGTCAATTAAAATTTATTCTTGACTAAAATAATGTTATTATGCATAATATATGACCAATTTTTGGGGTAAAAAATGAAAGAGATTAAAAAAAAGGCAGAGATTTTAATTGAAGCCCTTCCTTACATTAAAAATTTTTATGGAAAAACTTTTGTAATTAAGTATGGCGGCCATGCTATGGTTAATGAAAAATTAAAAGAGTCATTTGCAAGAAATGTTGTATTAATGAAATACATTGGAATCAATCCTATTATTGTTCATGGTGGTGGACCTCAAATTGGTGAATTATTGAATAAAATAGGTAAAGAATCTAAATTTATAGATGGTATGCGAGTGACAGATGAAGAGACAATGGATATAGTTGAAATGGTATTAGCTGGAAAAGTTAATAAAGAAATTGTTAAAAATATTAATTTAATGGGGGGTAAAGCAGTAGGTTTAAGTGGGAAAGATGGTAAACTAATAATAGCAGAAAAATTATTAGTTTTAAAAAATTTTGATAATAAACCACCAGAAATTATAGATATAGGCAAAGTTGGAAAGGTTAAGAAAATAAATCCAGAGGTTTTAAAATTACTTTTTCAAGGAGAATCAATTCCTGTTATTGCTCCAGTTGGTGTTGATGAGGAAGGGAATACCTATAACATAAATGCAGATCTTGTTGCTGGTGAGATTGCAATATCATTAAAAGCTGAAAAATTGATTATGATGACAGATGTTGAAGGAGTTTTAGATAAAAGTGGAAATTTAATTTCATCAATTAATATAGATGAGATCCCTCAATTAATTGAAAATGGCATAATAACTGGTGGGATGATACCAAAAGTTGAATTTTGTAAAAAAGCAATTGAAAATGGAGTAAATAAAGCACATATTGTAAATGGAAAAATAGAGAATGTACTACTATTGGAAGTATTTACAAAAGAAGGTATAGGAACAGAATTTTATAAAAATTAATTAAGGAGCACAAAATGTATGATGTTATAATAATTGGAGGAGGTCCTGCGGGATTAACTGCTTCAATATATACTTCAAGAGCAAAACTAAAAACATTAATTTTAGAAAAAATGATCCCTGGTGGCCAGGTAACTACAACACACTTAGTAGAAAATTATCCAGGCTTTCCTGAGCCAATTAATGGATTTTTATTAATGAGCCACTTTCAGAAACAGGCACAAAATTTTGGAGCTGAAATAGTTATTTCTAAAGAAGTTACCTCAATTGAAAAAGAAGATAAAATTTTTAAAATTAAAACGCCTGATAATGAATATAAAGCAAAAGCAGTATTAATTGCCACAGGAGCAAAATATAAAACCCTTGGAATCCCAGGAGAGGAAAAATTTAAAGGAAGAGGTGTTTCATATTGTGCAACCTGTGATGGTGCTTTTTTTAAAGATAAAGAAGTTGCAGTTATTGGAGGAGGAAACTCTGCATTAGAAGAAGCATTGTTCTTAACTAAATTTGTTAAAAAAGTTTATTTAATTCATAGAAGATTTCAATTTAGAGCAGATAAAATATTACAGGACAGGGTAAAAGAAAATGAAAAAATTGAACCTATTTTAAATTATGTTCCAGTATCAGTAAATGGTAAGGATGAGGTAGAAAGTATTACAATTGAAGAAAGGGACACAAAAGAGAGAAAAGAAATTAAGGTTGATGGAGTTTTCTTTTTTATTGGATTAAGTCCAAATTCTGAATTTTTAAAAGATTTTGTTAAAAAAGATGAAAATGGATATATTATTGTAAATGAAAATTTAGAAACTAATGTTGAAGGATGTTTTGCAGCAGGAGATGTAATTAAGAAAAAGGTTCGTCAAATAGCAACTGCAGTAGGAGATGGAGCAACTGCAGGAGTTAATATTAGGGAATATTTGGAGAATTTATAATATCAGTCTGTAGTGCGGAGTAGGTTTTAAAGGTTAATTGAGGTTAGTTGAGGTTAGTGAATAGTGAATAGTGAACCGTGAACTGTAAATTGTGAATAGTTAGTAATGAATAGTGATTAACTTAGAAACTACAAATAACAATGAATAACAATTTTTTCATATACGCATTTACGCATTGTCGCATATACGCATAAACTATAAAAATTAAAAAGGAGGAAATATGAAAGGCTTTGGCAATATGATGAAACAGATTAAGTTAATGCAACAAAAAATGCAAAAAATTCAGGAAGAACTTGCTGAAAAAAAGGTAGAAGGTAGTGCTGGCGGTGGAATGGTTACAGCAGTTGTTAATGGCAAACAAGAATTACTTGAAATTAAAATAGATAAAGAAGTTGTTGATCCTGAAGATGTTGAAATGTTACAAGATCTAATAGTCGCTGCAGTTAATCAGGCATTAAAAAAATCTCAAGAAATGATGAATGAAGAAATGGCAAAATTGACCGGTGGCCTTGGCATTAATATTCCAGGATTGTTTGGATAGGAGGATATTATGAAAAAGCCGTTAAAATCTTTTAAAAAGATGCGTGAATTAATGTCAAAACATTTTCATGAAGTTTATGAAGCAAGCCAGGATGATAAACAAAAAGTTGCTTGGTGTACAAGTGTTGGGCCAGCTGAATTATTACATTCTTTTGGTTTTAAAGTTTATTATCCTGAGAATCATGGTGCAATGATTGGAGCAAGTAAAAAAGCTTCTGAATATATTCCATATGCTAATGCCATAGGATATTCTCAAATGATATGCTCCTATTTAACAAGTGATATTGGAGCATTTTTAAAAGGTGAAACTCCTTTACAAAAGGCATATAATATTCCATCAATTCCAAAACCAGATGTTTTAGTTTATAATACAAATCAATGTAGAGATGTTTATGACTGGTTTAGTTTTTATGGAAGAAAATTTAATGTGCCAGTCATTGGTATAAGTTCACCAGTTAATGTTGGAGAAGTGACTGAAAATATAATAAATGATGTTGCAACACAGATGAAATCTTTAATTCCTACTTTGGAAGAGGTTTCAGGAACAAAATTTGATATTGATAGATTAAAAGAAGTAGTTAAACTATCATATGAATGCACAAAATTATGGAAAGAATGTTTATTTTTTGGCACTCATATCCCAAGCCCTTTAACTTTTTTTGATTATACTGTTTTAATGGCTCCAGCTGTTGTTTTAAGAGGTCTTCCTGAAGCAATTGATTTTTACAAGGAAGCAAATGAAGAAATAAGACAGGAAATGAAAAAAGGTTTAACAGCAGTACCAGATGAAAAAGTTAGGCTTTATTGGGAAGGAATGCCTATCTGGGGAAGATTAAGAATGCTTGCAGAATTATTTTATGAACTAAACACTTCAATAGTAGTCTCAACATACTGTAATAGCTGGATATTTGAAGATTTTGCATACGATTTTGACAGACCTTTTGAATCAATGGCAAAAGCTTATACAGAGTTATTTATTGTAAGAAATGAAGAAGTAAAAGAGAAAGTTATTGCAAATTGGATAGAAGAATTTAAAGTAGATGGAATTATCTATCATGAAGCAATGACATGTCCTAACAATTCTAACACAAGATATGGGATGCCAAAAAGATTACAAGAAAAAACAGGCAAACCTTACTTAATAATAAATGGTGATTTAAATGATATGAGATTATTTTCTGATGAACAAGCACGTACAAGTATTGAAACTTTTATAGAACAAATTCTGGAGAATAAATAATGTATTATCTTGGTTTGGACCTTGGAAGCACATGGTGTAAAGGAGTTATAATTGATAATAAAAAAGAAGTTATTGCAACATCTCTTGAAAAAACAGGTTATAGTTTTATAGAAACATCAGAAAAACTTCTTGATGAGTTATTTAAAAAAAGTTCTTTAAAAAGAAAAGATATAACTAAAATAGTTGCCACAGGATATGGTAGAAAAAGTATTGAAATTGCAGATATTATAAAAACAGAAATTATGTGTCATGCAAAAGGTGCTTATCACTATTTTCCAGAAAAGTTTATTTTAATAGATATTGGAGGACAGGATAATAAGATTGTCCATATAGGTGAAAATGGTGAAATTTTGAATTTTAAATTAAATAGAAAATGTGCAGCAGGAACTGGCGCTTTTATAGAAGAATCATTGTCAAGACTTCAGGTGCCTTATGAAAAAGTTAAAGAATTAATAGAAAAATCAGATAAAGATATTACTATTGCCAGTTTCTGCACTGTTTTTGCACAAACTGAAATTATTAAATTAATTAAAGAGAATGAAAAAGTTGAAAATATTATAAAAGGAATTTTTAACTCAGTTGCAACAAGAGTTATTGAGATGGAAACACTCCATGGAACAGTAGTATTAACTGGTGGAGTTATTGCATTTTATCCATTTTTTAAAGAAATTTTAGAAAAAAAAGCAAATTGTAAAGTTAAAGTCCCTCCTTATCCACAATTTTCAGGTGCTATTGGTGCTGCTCTGTTTGGATTAAATTCTGAATTTCATAAAAAACATCAATTGGTTTTATAAATTTCATACAGTTATTATGCCCATAAGGGCATACTCTTTCTTTACAAGGAGAACATTCTAAATTTTTGTAAATTATTACCCCATTTTTTCTAAATGGAGGAGTCTCATTAACATCTGTTGGGCCAAAAATAGCTACAACCTTAACTCCTAATGCATCTGCAATATGCATTGGACCTGTATCATTCGTTATAAATATATTCATTTTTTCTATTAAAGAAGCGCTTTCAATAATTGATAGTTTACCTGCAAAATTAAAAACTTTTGTTTTTTCTTCTATATATTTACATTTTTCAACATTATCTTTTCCACCTATCAAAAATATTGCACAATCATACTCCTTTTTTAACAATAAAATTAACTCTACAAAATAGTCTTTATCCCAGCATTTAGCCTCTCCGTATGTTGCACCTGGATTGACTCCTATAAGTAATTTGTCTTTTACTTTCAAATGATTCAATAAATCCCGCGACCTTTTTTTATATTCTTCTGGAATTATCAATGTTGGAGGATTATAAGAACTAAACTCTTTAATCTTTTTAGGAAGCTCAAGATAGTAAAAGACTCTATGTTGAGACAAAATTTTTTTATCTCTTGGGATACATTCTTTCATTAAAATTTTTTTTAGAATATCATTCCCGTAACCGTAAATATCATTTATTCCAGATAAAACTGAAATAGCAAACATTCTGTAAGAGCGAGGAAAAACAAATGCTTTATTAAATTTCATTTTTCTTAATTTTTTTATTAATATTATTGTTTCTTTTAAGTCTTTTCTATTATAAAAAATAGGCTCTATATTTAAAATTCTTAAATTTTCTTTAATCAATGGATAAAAATTTTTTCTGATTAATATAAAGATATTTTCACTATGATAAATTCCCCTAATTTTTTCAATAGCTGGCAAACTCATTACAATATCACCTATCCAGTTAGGTAAAATAATTAAAATTTTCATTTGATAAACCTTTTTATTATAAATTTAATTTCATGAATTTTAAAAAAATAACATAAAATAAGGTAAATTAAAAATGATACTATAATTAAAAACAATAAATAAAAAGCTTGCATTATAGATGAGAGCTCTTGATATGGAAAAATATTTAAAAAAGTAAAAATAAAAAAACCCATTACAGATGAGGCAAAAATTATTTTTATAATATAAATAAACTGTGAAAAATAATCAACATCTACATATCTTTTTATAAAATATCCTAATAAAATAAAATTTATTGAAGAAGATATAAATGTTGCCAACGCAAGACCAGTATAACTAAAATATTTCATAAAAATTAAACTTGAAGATATATTAACTATTAATGCTAAAAATGCTATTTTTACAGGAGTTTTTGTATCTTCGTATGCATAGTAA
>JALVYZ010000194.1 GCA_027037705.1 bacterium
TTACAGTTGCCATTGTAATATATTTTTCTTCTTCAAAATTTTTAACTGGTAATATTGATAAAATTTTTTCTCCATATTCAAGATTTACTAAATTTACCACAGCTCTTCCTTTAGCATTTACATTAACTGGTTGAGGGAGCTCATAAACTTTAATTGAATACACCTTACCTCTATTTGTAAAAAGTAAAAGATTATCTTTTGTTGAAGCAACAAAAATATCTTTAACAACATCTTCCTCTTTTGTCGTTATTCCACTTCTACCTTTTCCTCCTCTCCTTTGACTTCTATACAACTTTAATGGTGTTCTTTTAATATAACCATGTCTTGTTATAGTTACTATTACCTCTTCATCTGGGATATAATCTTCAACATCAAATTCTATAGGTGCTGCCTCTATCTGAGTTCTTCTTTCATCTCCATAAGTGTTCTTTATATAAATTAACTCTTCTTTAATAACTTCCATTAATTTATCTTCATTCTCGAGGATTTCTGTTAACTTTGCAATTAACTTCAATGTTTCTTCATAATCTGTAATAATTTTATCTCTTTCCAAAGAAGTTAACCTTTGTAATCTCATATCAAGGATTGCCTGAGCCTGTTTTTCAGAAAATTCAAATCTTTTTATTAATCTATCCTTTGCTATTTGGGGATTCTCAGATGAACGAATTATTGAAATAACTTCATCTAAATTTTCTAAAGCTTTTTTTAATCCTTCTAAAATGTGTGCTTTTTCTTCTGCTTTTCTTTTTTCATAAATAGTTCTTCTTGTAACAATTTCTTTTCTAAAATCAATAAAATGTTTCAATAACTCTTTTAAATTAAATACCTTTGGTTGATTGTTCAAAACTCCAAGTAAAATAATTCCAAAAGAAGTCTGTAATGCGGTATGTTTATATAGATTATTCAATATTACATTAGGTTGGGCATCTTTTCTTAACTCAACAACTATTCTCATACCTCTTCTATCGCTTTCATCTCTTACATCTGTAATTCCATCAATTTTTTTCTCTTTTACAAGATATGCTATTTTTTCAATTAATTTTGCTTTGTTAACTTGATATGG
>JALVYZ010000195.1 GCA_027037705.1 bacterium
CCTCCTTCCTCAGAGAAAGATGATATCTCTTAATCAAGACATCTATTGGACTTCCAAGTGGAGCAATCCTTACAATCTCTATTGTTTCTCCAGGAACAATCCCCATCCTCATAAGCCTCTCTTTCAAATTTTTATCACCTCTAATCCTTTTTACTTTTGCTTTTTGCCCTGTTTTAAATGAGGTTAAGATCATAGTTATTCTCCTTAACAAAGTTAAATAACTTAATATCAAAAACAAAAAAAATGTCAATCAAAGATTGAAGCTGTTCTAAAAATACCTTAAAGGCACAAATAAACACACAAAAGAGAGGCCAGAAGACACATATTATAGAGCACAAATACAGCCAGGCCTCTTTTCTGAGCTATCTCCTCGTTTTTCAGCCTAAAATGTGAACCCATCTTTAATTTTACTGAACCAAACAAACTTTCTATCAAATACCTATTTTTACTCCACTGTCTCCAGTATTCTTTAGAAGCCTTCATTAAAAGGATGTCTTACTTTTTGTCTAAAAGTCTCTTTTACTTTATATAGCAGGCTTTATCCCAAGATCTATAAGCCTTTCCATGATCTTAACACTGTCATAGCATTTATCTGCTATAAGACATTCGGCCTTGAAAGTGAGTGGATCAGCTTCTTTTAGGATCTCTAAAAGAAGTTTTGATTCATTAGCATAAGGCTCTCCACTTTTAGCAGCAATAATGATTCTTTTTCCAGATGATGTTACTCTAACTATAGGAACTACTCTTATGTGAAATTTTACTTTTTTTGTCTGTGAACCTCTTAAAATCTTTAGTGGATAAAGTTCATTGTAACTGAAGCCAGTTCCATCAGAGATGAAGTAAAGAATTTTTTCTTTTCTCTTAGATAGAATCCTTTGGACCAGTTTTTGAAGAAGAAGTTTGAGTGTTTGTTCAGGTATTTTCGAGATTCTATAGTAGTATGTGGAAAGTGCAGGAACTTTTTTAAATGCTTCAGCACTTTCTTTTAAGGCTTCTCTGTAGGATAGTCCCTCTTAGGGTTTGTTTAAGAAAGATGGAAATAATTTGGATTTCTGAATATGTC
>JALVYZ010000196.1 GCA_027037705.1 bacterium
TATAAAATAGATATTAACGAAAAAATTTTGCGTTAGCGAAAAAATTTCGTAAATAAGGTTGAAGCTGGAAGGTTGAAAATAGAAGAAATCCATGAAAATACTAAATTTTAAAAATGCAATAATATTGGCAACGTTATTGCATTATAAAATTTTATCATTATGTACATTAAAAAATTAAAATAAAATAAGGAGGAAATAATGGCAGTAAAAAAACCTTTAAACATTGAAGAGACAACAATTTGTCCATCTACTCAAGAAATGATTAAAAAAGCAGAAGCAGAAGGAAATGAACTTTCATTTCACAGAGCTCAAGATTTAAAGCCATGTCCAATTGGTGCTGATTCTGCTTGTTGTAAGCATTGTGCAATGGGTCCTTGTAGATTAAGCCCTAAAGACCCATATGCAAAAGTAGGAGTTTGTGGTGCAACATATGATACAATAGCTGCAAGAAACTTTGCAAGAATGGTAGCATCAGGAGCTGCAGCTCACACAGACCATGGTATGGCAATGTTAGACCTCTTTAGAGAAGTTGTAGAAGGTCATATTACAGATTATGAAATTAAAGATGTTGATAAATTAAAATATGTATGTGAGCAGATTGGAATTCCACTATATGAAGGCGAAGGTGATGAAGCTAAACTAAGAGAAGTAAAAGATTTAGCTATGGATTTATATCATGAATTAGAAAAAACTTATACAGCAGTAGAAGGAGAAATCCCATTTGCTAAAAGAGTTCCAGAAAAAACATTAGAAAAATGGAGAGATTTAGGAATTGTTCCAAGAGGTTCAATGAGAGAAATTATGGAATTAATGCATAGAACTCATATGGGAGTTGATCAGGAATATAATAATATTATTAAACAGTGTTCAAGAACTGCTCTTTCAGATGGTTGGGGTGGTTCTATGGTTGCTACTGAAATTTCAGATATTCTTTACGGAACCCCAAAAGCAATTGTTGGCGGATGTGATATGGGATACTTAGATGAGAAAAAAGTAAATATTATAGTTCATGGTCACGAACCTAATTTATTTGAATCAATGATTGAAGCTTGCAATGATCCAA
>JALVYZ010000197.1 GCA_027037705.1 bacterium
ATGGATAAAAAATAAAGAACGCAAGTGAAATAATAGATAAAAACCACATTGCTGGCACAATATCTCTTGTTTCTCTCTTTATAACTTTGATAAAAGTATAAACTATGAAACCAGCTGTCATTCCAATTCCAATATTATAAGTAAAACACATCAAAGATATAATTGTAAATGCCGGCACAAGTTCAGTCCAGTCATCAAGATTAAGCTGAGTTACTGCACTCATCATAAGCATACCAACTATGATTAATGCAATTCCATATGCATAAGGTGGCACTGAATAAAATAAAGGAGCAAAAAAAAGAGCAAGTAAAAATAAAAATGCAGTTACAACAGAAGTAAAACCAGTTCTACCTCCAACTTCAATTCCAGTAGCTGATTCAATAAATGCTCCAGCGGTTGAAGTTCCAATTAATGCAGCAATTACTGTTGATAAACTATCGCAAAGCATTGGTTTTTCTATTTCTGGCAGATTCCCATCTTCATCAAGAAATCCAGCTCTATATGACACACCAATTAAAGTTCCCATTGTATCAACAAAATCAAGAACAAGAACAGTTAAAATAATTGGAAAAAATCCCCATGTTAATGCTCCTTTAATGTCAAGCTTAAATAAAATTGGACTTAATGAAGGTGGAGGACTTATTATTTTAGTAGGAAATTTATTTATTCCAATAATAAATGAAGCTATTGTCACTCCTATAATTCCAAGAAGTAAAGCACTTTTTATATTTTTTATCATTAAAAACACGACAAACAAAAAACCAATAATTGCAAGGATAACTTCTGGAGATGTAAAATCTCCAGGTTTTACAGGTGCTCCTTTTACTCCAAGAGTAACAATGCCTGTTTCATTTAATCCTATAAAAGTAAGAAAAAAACCTATTCCAACAATGAAACTCACTTTTAATGAAGTAGGAATCGCTTCAACAAGATATTGTCTGATTTTTGTTAAAGTTAAAATTGTAAATAGTAATCCACTAATAAAAATTGCTCCAAGAGCTTGTTGCCACGAGTATCCAAGAACCTTACAAACAGTGAATGCAATAAAAGCATTTTCTCCCATGTATGGAGCAATTGCAAATGGCCTCTTTGCAAAAACTCCCATTCCCATTGTTCCAATAAATGCAATTAAAATTGTAGCTACCATAGATGGACCAAATGGAATTCCTGCAATCTCAAGAATCTTTGGATTAACAATTATAATGTAAGCCATTGATAGAAAAGTGGTTACACCTGCAACTATTTCCTGTTTAAAATTTGTATTATATTTTTCAAATTCAAAATAATTTTTTAATCTGTTAAGCATCTTATTCCCTCTCCTTTTTTAGCAGGGATAAAGCATTTATTACAGGATATACATTTTGCTCTTTCAAAATTTCCTTTTTCCCATTTTTTAATCAAATCTGGCTCTTTAATTAATGGACGAGAAAATGAAAAAAAATCTGCATAACTTTCATTATACAATTTTTCAATTAAGTGATAACTTCTTAATCCACCAACTAAAATAACTGGAATTTCTAAACTCTCTTTAAACATCTTAGAATAATCTTTCCAATAAGCTTCTTTTTCTTCTGAATCAATATTAGTCATAATTGGAGTCTTTTTAGCGCCTCTCATTCCTCCAGAAACCTCAACTGCATTTATCCCCATATTTTCAAGCCATTTTACAACCTGTAATGACTCATTTTCTGTAAAACCATTATCAAAAAAATCTTTACAGTTTATTTTTATTAAAATGGGAAAATCTTCACTAACAATATTTCTTATTTTTTCATAAATTTCAAGTAAAAATCTTGCTCTATTTTCAAGTGATCCACCATATTCATCATTTCTTTTATTTGCAACTGGACTTAAAAACTGACTTATTAAATATCCATGAGCAGCATGAATCTGAATTGCATCAAAGTTAGCTTCAAGTGCAATCTCAGATGCTCTTGCAAACGCATCTTGAATTTCATTAATTCTTTTAATTGATAACTCTTCTGGAATTTTTTTATAAAATGGAGTCTTTATTGCACTTGGCCCTTCAGGTTTTACTGCCTGACCACCACAATGGACGAGCTGAACACAAATTTTTGAATTATTTTCATGAACAACATCAGTCAATTCTTTTAGTTTTGGGATAAATTTTTTATCATAAATTCCCATTTGTCCAATATTGCTATTTGCATCTTTTAAAACATGAGAAAATCCTGTAATAATTAATCCAATTCCGCCTTTTGCAAGTTTTTCATATAGATTAATTAATCTCTCAGACACAAAATCATTTTCACACATCCCTTCCCATGTTGCACTTCTTATAAATCTATTTTTCAATTCTAAATTTCCGATTTTAGTTTTTTGAAATAATTTCATCTCAATACCTTTTAGATAAAGAGCTTAAATCAAGAATCCAAAATTAATCTTTTGCTTTATTTACAGCATAAAGAGCAATTATAAAAAAAGACACTCCAGTTATGAACAATGCAATATATGGAGTAATTGAAACTTTATGATATAAAGATGAACCTCTAATAGCTTTAGTTGCAAAAGTAATTGGAAGAGATTTTATTATAACCTGAGCCCAAAAAGGGAGATTTTTTACAGGAAAAAATGTACCACCTAAAAAAGCCATTGGAAATATAATAAAATTTGACAGCATTGCCTGATCTGCATGAGATTTAACAACCATAGCTGCAAAAACTGCAATTGATGAAAAAACAAATGCATTTAAAATAATTGCAAGCCAGAAATATATTGAATAATTTAATTTTACTCCTGCTATTAATCCAATAATAATAATTAATATAGCCCCAAGGAGAGCTCTTGTAATTCCAGTAAAAACTTCACCAAGAACATAAGAAAAATTACTAATCGGAGAAGCCATATATTCATCAAAAATTTTCCAGTAAAATCTTGAAATATTAATTTCAGAAGCAATGTTATAACTTTGAGTCATTGAATTCATTGCAATAAGACCTGGTATTAAAAATTGTAAATATGAATAACCATTTATCTCAATATTTTTTCCTATTCCATAACCAAAAGCAATAACATATAAAACAGGTGCTACTAACATTGATAGAATCATCTTTATAAATCTCGTCTTCATTATAAGAATTTCTCTTAAATAAACAGATAAAAATCCATTCATTGCAAAACCTTTTTCCCTGTTAATGATAAAAAAACATCTTCAAGATTAACTCTTCTTATATTCAAACTTGTAAATTCAGCTTTAAAAAAATCTTTAATCTCTTCTTTTGAGCTAAAAAATAGAGTCTTTAGATTATCATTTTCAACAATATCAACTGCCCATGTTCCAAGTGCATTAATTAAATTTTGCGGTTCACCAATTTTTACAATCTTTCCTTCATCAATAAATGCTACTCGTTCTGCTAAAAATTCTGCCTCTTCAATGTAATGTGTTGTGAAAAAAATTGTTGCTCCATCAGATTGAATTTTTTTGATTAACCACCATATTTTCCTCCTAATTGAAGGGTCAAGTCCAACTGTTGGTTCATCTAATAACAATAACTCTGGCTCATGCATTAAAGCTCTTGCAATTATTAATCTTCTGCGCATTCCACCTGAAAGCTCTTTAACTTTTGACTTTTTTCTATCGATTAATCCAACATATTCAAGGAGTTCATCTATTTTCCTTTTTATTTCATTCCTTTTCATTGAAAAAAGAAGACCATGGATAAACAGATTTTCTTCAACAGATAATTCTACATCAAGATTAATATGTTGAGGAACATATCCTATTAATTTTTTACCATCTTTTTCATTTTTAAATATATTTATACCTTTTATAAAAATTTCTCCTTTATCTTTTTTAGTAAGACCAGTAATTATTCTAATTGTTGTTGTTTTTCCAGCACCATTTGGTCCAAGAAGTGAAAAAATCTCACCTTTTTTAACAAAAAGGTCAATCCCTTTAAGTGCTTTTACTTTTTTAAAACTTTTGTAAAGATTTT
>JALVYZ010000198.1 GCA_027037705.1 bacterium
ATATTACACTTGGCATGATAATTGAGATATTAAATACTGACAACAAAAAATAAAAGGAGGTAAAAAGATGAGGAAAAAAATTTTAGCAGGAATTTTAGCAGGAACAATGATTTTAGGAAGTATCCCTTTAATGGCAAGAGGCTATGGAAAAGGTTATATGGGTGGTAGAAACAGTGGGTATACTCAACCAGCTGGACAGCAAACTTACAGGGGTTATGGAGATGGAACAATGCCTAGACCAATGGATGGGTCTGGATTTGGAGCACAAAATAATGATTTTAGAGGAAAAGGTCAGGGCAAGAGATTAAGAGATGGATCATGTGTAAATAACACAACAACTCAATAAAAATAAAAAATTAGGAGGTAAAAAATGAAAAGAGTAGTTATTTTAACAGGATTAATGATTTTAGCAATGGCACTAAGTCTAATGGCTCAGCCAAGATGGGGAAAAGGAAGAATGCAAAATGTTAAGCAAGGCACAGGAATGTATACTGCTATTTCAACTCTTCCAGCTCAGGATTTAAGTGAGGAAGAAAAAGCTGGATTATTAAAAATGAGACAGGAAGAAAAATTAGCAAGAGATGTTTATCTTAAATTGTATGAAAAATGGAGACTTCAGGTATTTGCAAACATTGCAAATAGCGAACAAAGACACATGGATGCTGTAAAAATGTTATTGGAAAAATACGGAATAGCTGATCCTATTACTGATGATACAATTGGCGTTTTCCCAGATGCAGAATTTTCTGGATTATTTAATGAGCTTGTAAGTGCAGGAGAAGGTTCTGAAATAGATGCGTTGATGGTAGGAGCTAAAATTGAAGATTTAGATATTGCAGATTTAAACAATTTACTTGAAAATACTGATAATGATGATATAAAGTTTGTTTATGAAAGATTAAGAAATGGCTCATATCATCATTTAAGAGCTTTTACAAGGTTACTTGAAAATTATGGACAAACATATACTCCTCAATATATATCAGCTGATGAATACAACGAAATATTATCTCAAACTAATGGTAGAGGAAATGGAAAAGGTTTCAGAGGCAGA
>JALVYZ010000199.1 GCA_027037705.1 bacterium
AGATTCTGTTGTTTTAAATCAATTAAATAATGCTCTATTTTTTCAACATCATTTTCTGTAAATTTTTTCATCCTCAAATCATTTAAAATTCCTGTTTCATTAACAAGTTTTTTTAAAGATTTAAATTTTTCATTTGCAAGCTCTTTGTCTTTATGTAAGGCTGTGTTATATTCCTGAATTTTCTCCTGAAGTTTTAAATATTTATCAAATAGATTTCCTTTTTTTATTACAGGAGTTAAATGGGATAAGATTATTCCTCTTCCTCTTCTTTTTGCCTGAATTGCTTCTCCAATATCATCTATAATATATGGGTATAACAGAGGAATATCCTGCATTAAAAAGTCACCATTATCCCAGTAAATTGTTCCAGCCTGTTTTCCTGGCATCCATTCATGAGTCCCATGTGTCCCAAGATTTATAAGACAATCTGCCCTAAATATTTTTTTAAGCCACAGATAAACTGCAATATATTGATGATGGGGAGGAAGAGTAACATCATGATACATTTTTATTGGGTCCTGTCCCCAGCCTCGTGAAGGCTGTGGTAAAATTATTACATTTTTGCTAATTTTAACCATTGGAATTATGAAATTTCCTTTATATACCATTATTTTGCTATCTTCAGGCTTTCCCCATTTTTTATAAACAGGTTCAATAAAATTGTAAGGAACATTTTTTATCCATTTTTTATACTCTGAAATTGGGAGTAACACCACTTTATTTGATTTAACAAGTTTTTCAATTTCTCCTGGTGCATAATTTCCAACATTTCTACCAGACAAAAGCATCTCTTTTTTTAATGTTTCATAATCAAGTTTTATATTTTTCGGTATACTATATCCTTTTTCTCTAAGTTTATTTAAAATTACAGAAAGAGATTTCATCACATTTAAATAACTTGCACCTATGTTTTGTTTTCCAGGATGATGGTTGTAATAAATTATTGCAATTTTTTTATCTTTATTTGGTTTAATTTGAAGTTCGTGCATCTTTTTGATTCTTTTAATCAAATAGTCAACCTGATAATCTATCATTCTTGAAATATAGATATATTTTTTCAAATCAGAATCATAAATTTTTTCTTTTGACCCAATAACAGTAGGCTCAATTAATCCACCAAGTTCAGGCAATGATATTTGAAAAGACACTTCAAAAGGAGTTAATCCAATATCTGAAATTTCCCATTGTTCTTTTGAACTTTGAAAAAGAGAGATTGCGTTGTAAACAGGGACATTTAGCTCTTTTAAAGTATTTTTCCCTTTTTCATCTAAAGAAGCAGAAAATTTAAATGATATTCCAATAATTGCTGAAATTTTAACTTTCTTTCCAAGATAAAATTTTCTCACTCCTATATAATCTGGAAAACTGTATGAAACAATAACATTTATTCCAGCCTTTTCAAATCTCTTTACAATTTCTGATATTAAACCATCATTGACCATAGGTTTATAATAAGTTATTCCAATCCAAAATCCATTTGGATTATAGTGTTTTGAATTTTTATACCATTTCAGGTAATCTTTTGTTGAAGTGAAAATTTTATCACTATCAGGATGAGCTAAAAACGCTTCTGGTATATTAACAGGTGGAGAAAATTTTCCATATAAAACATATTTTAATAAATTTTCTGTGTTTTTAAGGCATGGAAAACTGAAATATTGAATAATTTTATTGTCATAAATCAATTTTCTGTTTGTTTTTCTTGATGCTCCACCATTTACACTTCTCAATGAATAAATCTTACAGCTATCAGGCAAAATTTTAAAAACATTAAATACAGAAGCATACATTGTATCCACCAAAAAAATTTTATACTCTTTTAAGTCTTCTTTTTTTAAATTATTAAAATCTTTTCTTACAAAAAAGGTTACTTTGTTAGATAAATTGAGTTTTTTAATTGCTTTTGAGAGAACCCGAGAATAAGGTTCTCCTATTAAAAAAGCAATTTTTTGATTATTGGCAGAAAGATTTATTAAAAAACATAGAAAAAAGACATGAAAGAGAATTCTTTTCATTTGGAAGAAGTCCAACCATCAGGCATTCTAATCTTAGCCTCAGTCTTTTCTGGATGTTTTTCAAGATGTTTATATTTTTTATAAGCCTGTTCTGCTAATTTTTCCAATAAATGAGGTAAATCAGAATTTGTCCATTTTTCATTTAATTCAGAAATAATTCTATCTGAAATTTTATAATATGGTGGGTTTTCAGGATTAAAAATAATATCATCTTCTTCTATATCTAATTCTTTTTCAAGAATATTTTCAAGTAGTTTAACAACTGATAATTCAAATGTATTTACAATATCTTCAATATGTTCAGCTTTATTTATTTTTTCTCTGAATTCTGGAATTATTTCATCATATTTTCTTGTAAAGGATAACATTTTTTCCATAAATTCCCTCCTTTCAACTTTTTTATACTCCTAATTATAATATAAGAAAGTTTTTTAAAATGAAAACAGATTATTTTTCTGGAATATAAATAATTCTACCATCTTTTAAACGATAGGCAGTGCCTAATTTCTCACCTTCACCTTTGCCAATTTTTCCTGTTACTTTATATGCTTTTATTACTTTTCCTTTTTTTATAATAATTTCATATTTCCCATTTGGACTCTTTTTCATAATTGTTATTTCAGATTTTTCATTAAAAAAATCCTGTAAATGGTAAACACTCATTAATGCAAGGAGAAGGCTTACTACAAAGACAAGTCCAATATCAAATAGATTTGCCACTCCACTTAAAGGGTCCTCTGTCACAGTTAATGAAAATCTTCGTTTTTTTAAAAATTTCATAATTATTAAGTGTTAGTGGTGGTGTTGGTGTTAGTGTTTTTTCGTCTCACGAACCATGAGCCACGAACCACGAATCACGAATCAC
This sequence comes from bacterium, assembly GCA_027037705.1. Lineage (GTDB taxonomy): Bacteria > DYJV01 > DYJV01 > DYJV01 > JALVYZ01 > JALVYZ01. The sequence continues at coordinate 2,881 of JALVYZ010000199.1, forward strand.
AAATCCTCAATCCCCATTTCCATACAAAACCAACATAGATATTTCAAATTCTGCATTAAATAAACAAATAAAATTAACTCCTTTAACCTTCAACCTTCCGCCTTCAGCCTTGTTTTTGTTTAAACACAACCTCAGTAAAAAGTTCAATATTTTTCATATCCTCTTGAGTCCATCTTTCTTTTATAACTGCAAAAAAGTAAGCCATTGCTCCAATTGCAAGCCCAACAACAGTTGTAGTAAAGGCAATAATTAAACTTGACGATAATTTGTTTATATCACCGGAACTTAAAGATGCAAGTCCAGTGCCCATCGGAATTAATGTTCCCATTAGCCCAAGACTTGGTCCCATTCTAACTGCAATTTTTATTTTATCAACCTCTTTCTGCATCTTTAATTCTTTTTCCTGAAGTAAATTTTCCACTTTAATTTCAATTAAATTATTTTTTTCATTTAATAAAATTTTATTCAACTTTTTAAAATAATTTACAACATTTACAGTGAAGTAATCAAATAATTCCTCTGGAATTTGACCAGAATTTATCACTCTGTCAATTAAATCATTTGAATTTACAATTTTTTTAAGTTTTTTTCTTTCAATCCATTCTGCAAAAACAATCCCTCCCTGATACAGAATCCAGCATATTAAGACAACAAGAAAGAACATTACAGGGATTAACAGAGAAGAGGAAATAACATAAATTATTGTCTGTAAAAACGCTTGAAATTGCATATTTAATCCTATTTTTTCAATTTATATTTCATAAATCCGGAAGCAATGATTAAGATAAAACTAAAAAAGAAAATAGAATTTTTTTTATAAAATTCCAAACCCTGAGAATAACTGTATGAAGAAATTCTAAAAATTCTGTCAATATCAGAAAAAACTGGAGCAACTATGTATGTAACAATAAAATAAACTCCCATCATTATTAAGCTCATACCAAGGAATGTTTCTGGTCTCGTCTTGAAAATTTTTACTATGAATCCAGTTATAACTTGAAATCCTATAAAAGCAAAATAAAAGTAAATAGTGTATTTTATGCTATAATTACCAATAAATTTGTATAAAAAAGCTATACTTAATAAAATTACTAAAAAGCAAAAAGGACAGGGCATTGTTAATAAAAGATATGCTTTTGTGTCTTTACTGTCATTTAATAACACTTTTATTCCCCAGATAAACATTCCAGAAGCAAGAATAAAGTGAATTAACATTCCTTTTTTTAAAAAAGCCTCAAAAATTGTAAAATGTTTTATAAAATCAAAATATTTAATTATGTAATAATTTGTTAAAAATACTCCTAAATAGGCTATAAAAATAAAAGTTATCTGTCTTAATCTATTTTTAGATACAATGTAGGCCATTCCAATTCCTGATTTTATTGCAAATATGCCAGATGTAAATAAAATCCCAATTATTAATGTCTTAATCATGGTTAATTATCCCATAAAGAATTCCATCAATACATCTATCAATTATAAATGGAAAATCTGTTTCTTTGAAATTTTTAACATTTTTGAATTTTTTCTTGCTAATTTTTTCAGCAACAAATTTTACTTCATTATTAATAAAGTTTTTGCCAGTTAAATTAGCTTCATAATCATCAGAAACCGCAAAGCATTGTTTTAAAAAATCACTGTATTCTGGATTTAATAATACATTGTCAAGTTCAAGCATTGCTTCTTTTAAAGATATATTTTTCCTGTATTTTTTTATTATTTTAGCAAGGTCAAATAATCTTATGTTTCTTTCTTTTAATCTTTGTAAAATGTTTCTATTTGAAACTATTCTATTTTGCTTTAAAATCGCTTCTTTTACCCCTTTGTAAACTAATTTTGATAAAATTTCTGCAAATTTTGTATGTCCGCCAGCAACATTTTTTTTTCTGCCATTTCCTGAAACAATGATAATATTATCTGTGCCAGTGCCTGTAGCCTGATACTTTGCTCTCTGATATGAGCTTCTTATGTCAAGGTCTTGTAATGCTTCTGTTTTTGCTTCTGTAATAGTTATTATACTTCTTGCCATTGCCCTCTCGGTTAAATTTAAATTTGTAAGAACTATAATATTTATTGTCCCATGATTAATATACATTCCTCTGTCTTTTGAAATTCTCATTGCATTTGAATTTACACCTGCTGTAATATAGGTTGCAATTTTTATGTCTTTAAATTTTGCAAAATTTATTGCAATATTGTCCATATTTGCACCAGTATAAAGAAGAGAGGAATTTTTTAATGTAATTCCTAAAGCTTCTGCAACCTCTTTTTTAAATTCTTTAAAATTTTTATGCGCTTCATTCCAGCGAGGTGGCACAAGATAATGATTTCCAATATATTTTACAGTTCTGAAACCTTCAAGTGTTGATAAAATTTTTTGAGGTTTTTTAAATTCAATTAAAAGGGTTTTATGTGGAAAATCATTAATTATCCCGTAAATTAATTCAGTATTTTTTACAAAATCAAAATAGTTCTCTAAATGCTTTCTTTTTATTATCTTATGTTTTGTGATTATATTTTCTTTTTTGAAAAAATAATCTCCATAAATAGATGCACTTAACCATTGAATAAAATAACCTGTGAGTTCAGAAGGTCTGCATGTTAAAATACAGGGGAAAGTGTATATTTTATGATTTTTTATTGCGTTTACATCCCTCCACTTAGGTTGAGAAAAGAAACCTTTTAAATAATTTTTATCATTTCCACAAACATAGATAAAATCTGGATTAAATTCTTTCCATTCCTTTAATGATATTTTGTATATTTCACTATTAGTTTTAGGAATAAATGGAATTCCACCTGATTTTTTTATCACATCTAATTGAAAAGAATCTCTTCCTGGCACGAATCCTCTTCCCATTACTCTAATAACTCTTCTTCTTTTATTTTGGGGAATAAATCTTAGTTTTCCTTGAATTAAGGCAATTTGGGATTTCATTTTTCTTATTAATTCTTCTGCATTTTTTTGTTTGTTAAATAAATTTCCCAAAAATTTAATATTTTTGTATATATCATTTATAGAATGAGCTTCCATTGTGATAATTTTTACTCTGTTTTTAAAATGATTAATAAGGTTTTTATGGAATTTTGAGCAAAAAATTAAATCAGGGTGCAATTTTTCTATTCTTTTTATGTCTGGTGCAAAAAATCCTCCAACAATTGTCTTTTGAGTGGCTTCAAATGGATATGTGTCATGATATGTAACTCCAACAATTTTATCTCCAACTCCAAGAGCAAAAAGAATCTGCGTTGTTGTAGGATCAACAGATACTATTCTTCTGTATTGATTGGCGAATAAAGAAATTGAAAAAAATAAAATTAATATGAAAACAAAGGCTAAAGGTAGAAGGGGGAAGACTAAAAAATTTTTAAATTTTTCTTTTTTAAATATAAAATTTTTCATTGTTTTTTACTCCTGACTTCAGACTTTAGACTCCCAACTAAAAACTATAATCAACTGAAACATAAAAACTCCTTCCCTCAAGAGGATAATACGGAGTTTTTGGTACATTGTATCCATTTGCATAAGCATACATATCCTGTTCATTTGTAAAGTTTTTGACTGTAAAACTTAATCTCAACTTTTTTGAAATTGAATAGACCATCCCTGTATTAAATATTGTATAATCATTGTAGTAATAATATCCACCATCATCAAAATAATTTTTTCCAATTTTATTTCCATCAATCCAGTAAGAAAATTTATTCAAATTTAATTGAAGTCTTGCATAAATTGAATTTTCTGGCCTGTTAGGTAATGGTTTATTGTTTTTATATCCAGTTTGGTGTGATTTTGAATCAATTTCTGTATAGTTGAGTGCAAAATTTATTAATTTAAAATTTAAATTAAATAGAATTTCATATCCTTTAATTTCTGCATTTTCAATATTTTTGTATTTAGAGTATCTTTCATTAACCATTATAAATTCTATTAAATCTTTCACTTTATTTTTAAAAAAAGTCATATCTCCAGAAATATTAAATGGATAGTTTTTAAAATTATAGTTAAAACCAAATCCAAAATCTTTATTTCTACTAAATTCTGGTTTTAATGATTCATTCGCTAATAGAGTAGCTCCATCTCCGAATTTTTCATAGAAATTTGGGAACCTATAATATTGGCCATAATTAAATTTTAAGTATGGATTTAATTTTTTAAAAATTGGCAGAAAATATTTTAGTCCAATAGATTTTGAGCCTTTATTATAATGAGATTTCAAATTAGTTATTTTATTTTTATCAATAATTCTATTTTTTCTATATACAGGTTCAATTATTAAAGATTTTTTAAGAAAATAGAATTTGTTAGAAAAGGTTAAATCTAACTCATTTCTATAATAACTTGAATCTTTTAAATAAGATAAATTAGGAGAGAACTTGGTTTTTAAATTTTCAAAATTTTTTGAAAGATAAAATTTTATATTTAAAAAATTATTTTTTTTATATTCAAAAGATAAATTTAATCCTCTTTTTCTCGTATAATATTTTGATTTTAATAAACCATACATTCCAAGTGCAAATTTAGGATTTTTAAAATATTTTCTTTCTCTTCCATAATAAGTCTGAAAACTAAAAATAGCATTTTTGATTGAAAAAGTGTCTGAGAATTCAATTTGATTTTTTATTCTATTAAAAGAAGCATCTGTATCAGTTTCAGGGGTATCCCTGCCTGGAGCAGCACCAGGTAATTCTTTGTGTTTATAAAAGTGTCTGTATGTTAGATTTACAATAGAATTTTTAAATGATTTTGATAAATTGTATAAAACATTCTTTTGATGATAATAATTGTTTCTCCTATGTGCATGGTAATCATCAGTATCATTGAACGGTGTGTTTGCATCATTATAGTATGGGTAATCTCCTTTTCTTGTTTCAAATCCTATGTTTAAAAAGTTGTTAAAATTTTTAATATTCAAATTTAAATTACTTTCTGTCTGGAAAAATTTAAAACTTCCATAAGTTGCTTTAAAATTCATTCTTTTTGTTTTTTTCTTAGTAATAATGTTGATAACACCACCAATTCCGGCTCTTCCAAATTGAGGTGGTATATTACCTCTATAAATTTCAATTTTTTTTATGTCTTCTACAGGTATACTACTTAAATCAACAGAAGATTCTCCACCACTGTTAACAAGAATACCATCAACATATACAAGAACCTGAGAAGAAGTACTTCCTCTTATTGAAATAGTAGTATATGATCCCCTTCCTGCGAGATTTGTTACATGAACTCCAGGTATAGTTTCAAGCAGTTCTCCAACTGTTTTCTCCTCAAATTTGCGTTTTTCTACATTTATTATAGTTTTAGTATAAGGAGATTTTTCAGAGGAAGTTTTAATTTTTGTAGATTTTACAACAATTTCAGGAACCAGATAGAAGTTTTCAGCGTATATATTGGTAAGTATAAATAGAAAGAAAATTATCTGAATAATTATAATCTTCATTTTTGATCCTTAAAAAGCTCCCCACAAGGGGAGCTTTTTTAATAGTTATAGTCAGTTCCTATTTTATATGGAGGATAACCAAGTTGTTCATCAGAAATTTTATAAATATTTCCAGCTTTATCAATTAATACAAGAGCTCCAGGTTCAATTATTTCTTTTACTTCTTTTGTTTTATAATCAATATCAGCTTTTCCTCTATCTGCAAGAACAATATAACCACAAATATAATCAATATCAGAAATATATGATGATGCACTGTAAACAGTGGTAGTTATTAATCCATTCTTAGTAGAGTCATCATAAGTATTTATGTTTAATATTTTATACACATTGTATGGAGAACCCCAACTACCATTTGTTACTAAATAAACTTCTCCATTAGGAGTTATCTCAAAATTTTTTATATATTCTGTTGTATTATCAGAATTTACTATTGGTGAGATCTTGAAATTTTGGTCTACAGACATATTTGCTAAATCAATTCTATATATTTTTCCAATTGGATTTGAATAATCTCCCATGGATAAAAAATATAATTTATCATTATAAACTTGTAGACTTCGAGGAGAATAATCAACTAAAATGGAATTTTCTATCTGGTCTGTATCAGTATTAATTACTAAAATTAAACTTTTGTCAGGTTGAACATCTCCATAATATGTTCTTGCTCGATCTAAAGATACAAAAAGTTTATTTTTATAAATCACCATATGCTCTGCACCAACATATTTGTTTTTGGAACCATTGTCAGCAACATATAAATAAGGAGTCAAATCAATTGAATCTAACTCTTCTCCAGTTAAAGGATTAAAAATTAATATACTATTATCAAAGTAAGTTGTTAAATATGCTTTTTTTAAATTTTTAAAAGCAATACTATGAGGATTTTGTCTTTGAATATTATAGTTAGCAATTAATTGATTGTTTGAATTTTCGTTAAAATTACTAAATCCTGTTTTATAAACATAAAAAGTTGAAATCCCTCCAGTATTAGGAGCATCAACAACAAAAGTATAACCATCAAAGTAATAACTTCTAATATCTCCACCTAATGGAACTTGATTTAAATTTTTATGTGGTCCATCTGTTGCTATTACTGAAAAGCCACCAGTTTGATAATTATACGACTCTGTTACAATTGGAATATAATTAGCTGGACAATAACCTTGAATATTTAATTTTTTATTACCTGTTGCATAAACAACAAAACTTTCCCCTTGATAAATAGTGTATAATTTTTGGTATCCTGCATCTTCCAATGTTGACATTAAATTTTCATCTCTTGCCCAAACAGCCCAATTTTGAGGGGTGAGATCAAAACTTGATCCATCTCCAATGTACTTTATCAATCCTAAAATATTTTCATCATCAAATTGGTTCATTGTAATTTGATTGTCCTGTGCTCCATAAAAATTCCAACCTGGATGTAAATTAATATTCTGGGAGAAAGAGATAGAAGTAAATAAAAATACCCCTACTAATGCAAGTAAAATTTTTTTCATTTTAATAACCTCCTAAATTTTTTATTTCCGGAGGTTGATTGGAGGTAAAAAATAGAAATGAATATGCTTTCCTCCAACCCCCCGGGAGTTTTATTCTTTTGCAGGCCAGGTATTCCGCCTCGTCAATGACGCACTTACTTAAGAGATAATTAAAAAAAGCTTCATAAAGCGTTACAATTTCCTCTTAAAGTAAGTGCGTCAGGAACCTGATTTTTATCTCTGCCTTCCCAGTGTGCGAGCTTCGTACCCTACACACCAGTGACAGAGAATCAGGTTCTCCCCGAGCACCTGGAGGATGAATAATCATTAAAAGAATGAATTTCTTTCTTAATAAAAAGTTCAATACTTCTTAAAAATTTCTCTTCCACCAGGTGCTCGGTTGACTCACGGCTGCGGGGCCAGGGTGGGATTTTCACCCACTTCCCTGAACCTGCAAAAGCTCACTTAACAGAGTTTTTTAAAAAAATCAATACAAAATTTCAATGAATAATCTTTTGTTATTGTTGAAGATTTTTGCATTAACATTAAAAACATCTTTAATTAATTTGTTATCAATTATTGATTTATCACCATAATGGGAATATTAAATAAACATTTTTATTTTTATATGCTTTTAATGTTAAATATCTTTCTTTGTATTTTTGAAAATTTGCCTCAATTATTGGAAGTGAAGTTTTGTCTATAAAAATTATATCTGGATCCCATATGTATAAATCTTCCCAATTTACAAATATATGCCCTTTTAATTTTGAATAATTAGCTACATTTATAACATTTATTAAATTTGCTGGATAAAAATCTGTATCAGTGCTTGTTAAATCATGTAATCCTTTATAAGCAATTCCTCCAATATAAACTTTTTTCTTATTTTTGACATATTTTGTTCTCTGTTTTAGATCAATAATCATGTTATTAATGAATTTAACTAATTTTTCTGCTCTGTTTTCTTTATTAAAAATTTTCCCAAGTTTTAGAAGAGAAACTAAAAATTCGTTATTTAAACTTCCGAGAGTTCCATAATTTAACAATACAACTTTTGTGTTAGTTTTTTTCTCAATTAAATCAACTTGAGCTTTTGTATATCCAACTGCAATAATTATATCAGGACGAATAAGATTAATTCTTTCAAAATAGGGTAAAACTCCTGGTCCTCCTTCTGTAATTACTGGTAAATTTTTAATATTTTTTTTATTTTAATTGAGTACGGTCTTATTAATCCAGTTCTTAATTTAAATTCTATATTTTCAACCCCACATAACTTATTTTCAAGATTCATATATACAATAAATCTCAATGCTCCTGGACAAATAGCAATAATTTTATTATATTTGGCAAAAAGAGAAAAACATAATAATTGTAAAATAAAAATTATTTTTAAAATTTTTTTCATAATTTACATTTCTATTATAGATTATAATCTTCGTGATTTGCGTTTCTGACTGGCACCTCTCTTCATGAGAAGCGATTTTTTAATAACAATTGAATGTAAAAATGTCAATTATTTTAATCTAAATTATAAATATTGACATGAATTAAAACAGATGGTAATAATTATTCACCAAAAAACTCAAGAAGAGTTTAAATCAAAAAATCCTGTCTGAAACTCAAATCATGAAGATTTATTAGTTCTGAAGAACCTCTTAAAAAATTGATTTTAAAATTTTTAAAAGGAGGTTTTTAAAAATGAAAAAGTATTTTTTTATTATTTTTTTGTTGATTCCTTTGTCTTTAGTTGGAGAAAATTTTTATTCCTTACAAGAAATTAATATAAAAGCGAAATTAATAAAATCTGCAAAACAAAAAGGAGATACTTTATTTACAGGTATAAGTCTTGACAAAAACAGTTTAAAATTATCTGGAGAAGGTGGTAAAAATAGCGTTTATAAAGCAATATCTATTTTGCCAGATGTAAATCTTGATAATGATGATCCATTTGGTTTATCAGATAAGAGATTAAGGATAAGAGGCACATCTGATTATTTTATTGGAATTACTGTTGATGGAATCCCAAATTATGGAATAATGCCAATAGGACCAAGAGACTATATTTATGATGTTGAAAATTTTGATAAAATCAAAGTCTATCCTGGAGCAACCCCTTCTGATTTAATGACAGGTTCAGGAAATAGAGGAGGAGCAATTGAAATAAAAATAAAAGAATCTTTAGATAAACCATCTATTAGTTTTAACCAGGATATTGGAGCGTTTTCATATTCTAAAACTTATTTAAGATTTGATTCTGGAAAAATTTTTAAAAATGGTCCAAAATTTTTTACTTCATTCTCCTATACTGATGCTGACAAATGGAAAGGAGAAGGGAAATTAGGCCCGAGAAAAAACTTTTCTTCAGAATTTTCACATAGTTTTAAAGATATTATAAATATGAAGTTTTTTGTAAATTACAATTCTATTAGTAGGCATCTTTTTAAAGGTTTAACCTATAATGAAATAAAAAATTTACATAAATATTACTATCATGATTTTAATGATATAAAAAATACTTTTGATTATTATGGTTACAATAAATTTGATGCAATTAATAGAGATTATTTTGGTATTGTTAATTTTAAAATTAATAATAATCTATCTTTATCAGTTAAACCTTATTATTCAAAAGAGAATAATACAAAATATGAAAAGGGATTTTCTTTTTATGATTGGAAAACTCAGAAGACAAAATATTTTATTCTAAATAAAATTAATAATTCC
>JALVYZ010000200.1 GCA_027037705.1 bacterium
AAAATATACGGGTCTCCACCTTTTAATCGAACAACATTTTTTCCTTCTTTAGCTTTTTGTATTATTAATTTATTAATTTCTTCTTGCTTTAATGTATGACAACCACCTTGTTTACCAACATAAATAATTTCAGCGTCCTTTTTTGCGAAATCCAGGAATTTATTGTTTGCCAGGTAATCGTAAATTATAACATCTGCGATTTTTATCTTTTCAATAGCTTTTAATGAAATTAAGTCTTTTGCACCTGGTCCTGCACCTGTTAAATAAACTTTTCCCTTTTTCATTTTATATCCTTTTTAAATTTTTTTATTACCCTATTTTAATATTATCAATCTTGTCAAGTTATTTTGAAAAAAACTTGAATATTGGTAAAAATAGTGTTAATTTTTAGAAAAAATTCAAGGAGTACCAATGAAAAAGCTTTTTCTATATATTATTATCTTAATTTTTATTCCATCTTTTTTGTTAGCAGAATTAAAAATTGACCTTGAAGTTGCTGCAAAATCAAAGAAAAGAATTCCAATAATACTCTATAATTTTCAAACTAATAATCCACAATTAGGAAAAGAGTTATATGATACAATAAAAAATGACTTAATTTTTTCTGATGAGTTTTTGATTGTTGATAAAAATGGGGAATATGGAATAAGTGGTATTTTGACTGTCCAGAATAATAAAATTAATTTTAAAGTTTCAGTTAAAGACCTATTTTTAAAAAATGATAATCTTTTAAAATCGTACACTGCATCAACAAAATTAATTAGAAGAGTTGCTCATAGAGTAAGTGCTGATATTTTGTATTCAATTACAGGAAAAAAAGGAATATTTGATTATAAAATTTTATATGTTGATGATAAAACTGGTGTAAAACAAATTTATTTAATGGATTATGATGGTAAGAATAATAAAAGATTAACTTATGGCAATCATATAGACACTTCGCCTGTTTTATTTAAAGATTATTTACTTTTTACCTCATTTAAAGCTGGAAATCCAAGGGTCTATATAAAAAATCTTCAAACTGGAATTAAAAAAATATTAATTTTAAAAGGAAAAATGAGTGCTGCTCCTGACATCTCTCCTGATTACAACTATATTACAGCTATGTTTGGTGAGAAAAATAATACAGAAATAGGAATTTTTAATATCAATGGTAAATTTTTAAAAAAGATTGCTTCATCAGTTTTTGACGAAACAACTCCTGTATTCAGCCACGATGGCACTAAAATAGCATTTGTATCAAATAGAAGCGGTTCTCCGCAGGTCTATTTTATTGATTTAAAGACGAATAAAATTAAAAGAGTCTCCTTTGGGACAAATTATTCATGTTATCCATCCTGGGGATACAATGATAGTTATATCTTTTATTCAGGTATGAAAGATGGTAAATTTTATATTTATAGAGCTTCTTTAAACTATTTCCATATTGAACAAATAGCAGAGGGAGAATATCCTTCTCCAATTTTTAAGGATAAATTTTTGTTGTTTACAAAGTTAAAAAATGGTTTTTATCAAATTTTTCTGATGGATATTGAAAATAATAAAATTTATCAAGTTACTCAAACAAAATCTAATAAATATTACCCGAGATGGTACTATGGAAGATATTAATTTTATTATAAAATATGCTAAATCAATTGTTGAAAAAGAGATAGATGCCTTAGAAAAGTTAAAAATTTCAATAAATGAAGAATTTGCAAAAGTTGTTTTTGAATGTTTTAACTGTCAGGGAAAAATTATTTTAACTGGAATTGGAAAATCAGGTTTAGTTTGTCAGAAAATTGCTTCAACATTGTCAAGTACAGGTTCTCCAGCACTTTTTTTGCATCCAGCTGAAGCTATTCATGGAGACGTTGGTGTTGTGGGAAAAGATGATGTTGTAATAGCAGTTTCGAATAGTGGTGAAACAAAAGAGATTATTACAATTATTCCAACTTTAAAATTACTTGCAAAATCTATAATAGGGATTACTTCAAATAAAGACTCAAAACTTGCAAAACTTGTGGATCATTTGGTTGTATTGAATATTAATGAAGAAGCAGATCATTTGAATATTGCTCCAAGCTGTTCATCAACAGCTACATTATGTTTTGGAGATGCTCTCGCTTTTACATTGTCTAAGATGAGAGATTTTAAATATGAAGATTTTGCAATTCGTCATCCTGGTGGTTTGATTGGGAAGAAATTAACATTAAAAATAAAAGATTTAATGCATACAGGAGAGGCTATCCCAAAAGTTACTCCTGAAACAGAGTTTAAAGAGATAATTTATGAAATGAGTAATAAAAGGTTGGGATGTACAGGTGTTTTTAATAATGAAAATTTAGTAGGTATTATAACAGATGGAGACCTTCGTAGAGCCATTGAAAGGTTTGAGGATAGAATTTTAAAGGTTAAAGCAAAAGATATTATGACTGAAAATCCTAAAATTATTAATGAAAATGAAAGAGCCTTAAACGGTCTGATTAAAATGGAAAAATATGCAATAACCACACTTTTTGTTGAAAATGATAATAAAAAAATTACAGGAATAATACATTTACATGATATTTTAAAATCAGGATTAAGATTGTAATGTATATTTTAGGAATTGAGACTTCTTGTGATGAGACTGCAATAGGCATTATTGATGAGAATCTAAAAATTTATGCAAATGTTATATATTCTCAAATAAAAGAGCATAAGATTTTTGGTGGAGTTGTTCCTGAAATAGCTTCAAGAAAACACATTGAAAAAATAAAAATTTTGTCAGAAGAAGCATTCAAATTAGCAAATCTTAATGTAGATGAGATTGATATAATTTCAGTTACTCAAGGTCCTGGTTTAATCGGTTCTTTGTTGGTTGGGGTAAATTTTGCTAAAGCAATAGCTTATGCATTAGAAAAGAAACTTTATTTTATTAATCATATTGAGGGACATATTCTATCTGTTTTTATAGAAAATAGTGTAGATTTTCCATTTTTATCATTAGTGGCATCAGGTGGACATACAAATCTTTTTTTAGTTAAAAATTTTGGGAAGTATAATTTACTTGGAAAGACACTTGATGATGCTGCAGGAGAAGCTTTTGATAAGGTAGCTAAGATGTTAAATTTAGGTTATCCTGGTGGTCCCATAGTTGAAAAATTAGCCCAAAATGGAGATGAAAATTCGATTGCTTTTCCAAAATCATTTATAGAAAAAGATAATTTTAATTTTAGTTTTAGTGGGTTAAAAACAGCTGTTAGAAATTTTATAGCAAAGAATAAAGAGTTTAAAATTGAAGATGTATGCGCTTCATTTCAAAAATCTGTTGCAGATGTATTTATTTTTAAAATTTCTGAAGCTGCTAAAAAGTATAATGTAAAAAATATATGTTTTTCTGGTGGGGTAGCTTGTAATACTTATATTAAAAGTAGAATAAATGAATTTTGTATAAATAATAAATTAAATTTTTATTCTCCATCACCTATTTACTGCACAGATAATGGAGTTATGATTGCACTTGCAGGATTACAGCATTACAAAAAAAGTCCAGATTTTAAATTTAAATTATCTGCAAATGCTCATTCAAGATTGTCAAATTTATAATTTTAATTACAAAAAATGAAAATTTTTAGAAAAGCAAGAGAATATTACTATATTTTAATAAAAGGAAGAGAAAGTCCAGAAAGAATTGCAAGAGGTTTTGCTGTTGGTGTTTTTATTGCATTTAATCCATTATTAGGATTTCATACAATTTTATGTATTTTTTTTTCTATAATTTTTAAAGCAAGTAAGACTGCAAGTATATTAGGTTCATTGGTCTGTAATCCATTTACAATACCAGTAATTTATTTTTCAGAATATGAAGTTGGAAAATTTTTTATGAATATTTTTAATTTTGATGTTGAAATTGTCCATTTATCTGATTTCAAAGAATTAACTTTAAAAGCAATTGTAGAATTTGGAAAAA
>JALVYZ010000201.1 GCA_027037705.1 bacterium
AAATAGCTTGTATAAATTGATTTCTTGCGCAAAACGATTCTTGACTAAGTATAGTTGGTTGAATTCCAAGGTGTTGGGCTACAAGATAAGGAGTTACTGTTGGTTCATTCAATAATGGATTGAATTGTCTGTAACATATTAAACAATCTATATCCTTCATTTTTAATCCTGCATCATTAACAGCATTTATTCCAGCTTCCACATAAAAACTTAATGCGCTTCTTCTTGGAACTTTACCTTGTTCAGTATATCCAACTCCAACTATAGCATACTTATCTTTTAATTTTTTAATTTTCACCTTTTTTTAACTCCTCAAAATATATTTTTTTTATATTTGATATTAACTGCTCATTATGTTTTAACTTAAAACCATCAATTGAGAGTATTGGATATATTCCAGATAATGAATTAGTTAAAAAAGCACCATCTATTTCGTTTAATTCTTTTTCTGTAAAATTTCTATATCTTAAAAAATATTTATTTGACCTTTTTAATCCTTTAATTAAAATTTTTCTTGTAACACCTTTTAAAAACAGATCTTTTTCATTTGAGGTAAATATAATTTTGCCCTTATAAAAGAATAAATTAGCTGTAATCCCTTCTATTAAATTCCCTTTTTTATCAATAAAAATTACATCATCATATTTTTTTCTTGATAAAAATCCTAAAATTGAAGGGAGATAGTTTAATGTTTTATAATTATATAAGATATTTTTTTCTTTAACAAATTCCTTCATTATTGTAACATGCACTCCTTTTTGAGCTCTATCTAAAACATATTGAGGTAATTTTTTTAAAATAATTATAATTGTAGGTTTATGCTTTTCTTTTATTGAAGGACCAAAAGGATCTACTCCTCTTGTTATTGTAACTCTGATGTAGCAATGATGACCGTTTAATTTGTTTATATATTTTAAATCATAAAGTATCTTTTTAAATTCTTCAAATGTATAAGGAAATTCAATTTTTAAAAATTTACCAGTGTCAATAATCCTATTGTAATGATGCATTAAATCATAAAAGCTATCATGATAGCTTCTAAAGGTTTCAAAGTAACCATCTCCATATAATAATCCTCTGTCTTCAACAGATAAAAATACTTCATTTTTTTTTAAAATTTTACCATTGAAAAATATATAATGCGGCATTATTTAGATAACTCCTTTACAGTTTTAAAAAAGCTTTCTGCTTTTACTATTGTTTCATAATATTCATCTTCAGGATTAGAATCATAAACGATTCCACCACCAACTTGAAAATTGAGCATTCCATCTTTTAAGATTGCTGTTCTAATTGCAATATTTAAATCTAAATCACCATTAATATCAATATAACCAATTGAACCAGTATAAACAGAACGATAAGTTGGTTCAAGTTCATCAATTATTTCCATTGACCTAATCTTAGGAGCACCAGTTATGGAACCACCTGGATATGAATTTTTAATACAATCTATGCAATCATATTTTTTGTCAATTTTAGCTTCAACTGTTGAAACCATATGATGAACATTAGCATAAGTTTCTATT
Source organism: bacterium (assembly GCA_027037705.1). Classification (GTDB taxonomy): domain Bacteria; phylum DYJV01; class DYJV01; order DYJV01; family JALVYZ01; genus JALVYZ01. Next base: position 1,530 of record JALVYZ010000201.1, read on the forward strand.
ATTTCAAATTCGCTCACTTTAACTGTATTAAATTCAGCAATTCTTCCAAGATCATTTCTTTCTAAATCAACGATCATAAGATGTTCTGCTTTATCCTTTTCACTATTTTTTAATTCTTCAATCATTTCTAAATCTTCTTTGTTGTTTTTCCCCCTTTTTCTTGTTCCTTTAATAGGTCTTGTTTCTATATGTTTGTCCTTGATAAAAAGATATCTTTCTGGAGAATTGCTTAAAATTTGGAAATCACCATAATCTAAAAAAGCTCCAAATGGTGCAGGACTTATTCCTCTAAATATCTTATAAAAAAAGTATGGATCTCCTTCAAATTCAATCTGAAATCTTTGTGATAAATTGACTTGATATATGTCTCCCTTATAAATATAATCGCGGGCCTTTTGTATAGCTTCAATATACTGTTGTTTCTTAAAGTTGCTTTTAAAATCTTTCCCAAATTTAATGTTACTTTTATCTATAGTTTTTGTTGATTTAATTTTATCAAAGTATGATTTTATTTTCCTATCAAAGTCTGATAAATTTAAATCGATTCCAGTTATATAAAATTTATCATTTACAATATCATGTACAAAAATTAAATCATAAAATGAAAAATAATATTCTGGTAATTGATAATCATCTATACTTGTGTCAGGTAGTTTTTCTATATACTTTCCTAATTCATAACTTAAAAAACCTACAAAACCACAATGAAAAGGAAATTTTTTTGTATAAACTTTTTTAAATTTATTAAAAATTTTTTTGAGGAAAATGAAAGGATTTTCTTCAATTTTTTGATTATCAATAAATATTATTCCATTTTTAAAATAAAATGAAAAAACTGGATTATATCCCCAAAACGAATATCTTCCAATTCTTTTAAAATATTGCCCACTATCTAAATAAAAAGGTAAATTTTCTCCTTTAAGAATTTCTGGTATTAATTCTGTATTAATATTTTCTATTTCTTTAATGAATAACATTTTATCTCTTATCTCCGATTGATAAAAATAGGTTAAATTAAAATATTAGAATTATTTCTGTCAATATTTATCAATATTTATATTAATTTTCTAAATTATTATTTATCCTTAAGAATTGATTTTTATAGTATGATAATAAAAATCTTAATATTTGATATGTCCTCCTAATTTTACCCCAAAATGGTTGGTTGATTTCAAACCAAAGAATTTTTAAATATGTTAATATAACATTTTTATTAAAATTTTTATGTGTAAAAAATTCTAAGATTAAGTTATGACTATTATTCAAAAAAGTTTGAGTTATATTAATTTTTTTTAATACAAAATCTATAATTTCTATCTTAGCTTTAATATATTGGTATAAAAAGTCGTTGGTAAAATTTCTTCCATACCAGAAATTTTTCCCATGAGATCTGTATAAAGTTAATTTTAAATTTAAGAAAAAAGATCTGGATATTATAGATGAATGTATTACTATAATCTCATCTGTGCAAATTCTCCATTTTTCTTCATTTGGAAGAGGAAATATGATCTGAGCTAAATTTTTAGTAATAGATAAAGTGGAGGTCATACATCCAACATAATAAAGTCTATAATATACAGGGAAAATATTATAACCATCACATTTATAATTTATATCACTATTTTTAATAAATTTTCCATTTTTATCTATTATTTCATAATCAGTGTATATATAGTCATATCCTTTGCCATGATATTTTACAATTTCATCTACTTTGTTTTCTAAAAAAATATCGTCGCTATCTAAAAAGCAGATAATTTCTCCTTTTGATAGCTGATAACCTTTATTTATAGAAAAGGTCTGTCCTTTATTGCATTTATTAAATATATATTTTATCCTTTTATCTTTATAGGCAAATTCTTTAATTATATTTTGAGAGTTATCTGTAGATGCATCATCAACAATAATAATTTCTAAATTTTTATATGTCTGATTAATAGCAGACTGTATTGCACTTGGCAAAAATTTTCCGTAATTATAATTGTTGATCAAAATTGTTACTAAAGGATTAGAAGTTGTTGATTCTATCATTTTAAATATAATACAATTTTTTATTTAAATTGTCCAGTTAGAATTTTTTAAATGAAATTTGACTTTTAAGAAAAAGTTTAATAAATCTTTTTCAGAAATGAAAATTCTAATTATAAGACTTGGTGCTGTAGGTGATGTTATTAGGACTATTCCTGTTCTTGATTTTTTACATAAAAAATTGGAAAAACCTGAAATTTCCTGGATTGTTGAAGATAGAGCTGCAAACCTTTTAATTAATCATCCTTTGCTTAAAAAAGTTTATATAATCCCAAGAAAAAAATATTATAAAGTATTTAATATAATAAGAGAAATAAGAAAGGAAAATTTTGATATTGTCCTTGATTTTCATGGTTTATTAAAAAGTGGTTTA
>JALVYZ010000202.1:0-228 GCA_027037705.1 bacterium
GATATTGATGAAAAGAAAATAATTAGACCTCATATTCATCTTAAAGATAGTTTAAAATTAAATGCACATAGATTTTATGAGTCTTTACCTGAAAATTTAAAAAAATCTAAAAAAAAGATTGAAGATGCATTTTACAATGCTTTTAATGAATATAATAAATTTAAAAATGAACTTAAAATTATTGGAAAAGAAGTTGTAGAAAAATTTAAGGATAAACCAGTTTGGATT
>JALVYZ010000202.1:238-3919 GCA_027037705.1 bacterium
ATTTTCCAAGAATGTACTGGGGATTTGGCTCAAGGATTTTAAGGACTGCTAAAAAAATTGTAAAAATAAAAAATTTTTTTGGTATGCATATTACTAATTTTAGTTGTGGAGTAGATTCATTTTTAGAACATTTCTTATATTATCTTTATTCAAACAAACCTGGATTAATCCTTGAATTTGATGAACATTCAGCAATAGCTGGGATATTAACAAGAGTAGAAGCATTTCAGAATGTTGTAAAAAATTTCTACTCAAAAGAGGGTTAGAATGAATCATGAATTTCCTTTTAATAATATTAAAAAAATTGATATTAGAGGGAAAAAATTACTAATCCCAACAATGCATCCTTTTGGCTCTCATTTACTTGCTGCATGTTGTAGAGGATTTGGAATAGATGCTTATCCCCTACCAACATATATAGATTTAAATTTAGGAAAACAATATACTTCAGGTAAAGAATGTTTTCCATGTCAGGTTACAATTTCAGATATTTTGTATTTTTTAAAAAAAGAAGAGCAAAAATTTAAAGATAATTTTAATGCTAATAATTATGTATACTTACTTCCTGAAGCTGATGGTCCTTGTAGATTTGGTATGTATAATAAATTTCAGAGAATAATTTTGAATACATTTGATAATTTCAAAGATGTTCAGATATCATATTTTACTACTGAAGATTCATACTCTACAAAAGGAATTTTACCAGAAGATAAAGCTTCTGATTTTAAAAAAATTGGTTTTCTTTTAATGGTAGTTTCTGACATTTTTGATAGGATTCAATGGAGAGTTAGACCTTATGAAAAGATACAAGGTTCAACTGATGAATTAATTAAAAATATGTTAAATGAAATTATTAAAGTTCTTGAAAAAAAAGCAGAAAAGCTACCATTTGATGAAATATATGAAATTTTAGAATTAACAACAATTAAAGCAAAAAATCTTATTAATACAAAAATTTCAAGAAAACCGAGAATAGGAATTGTGGGAGAAATTTATTTAAGAACTCATCAGCCATCAAACCAGTATATTATTAAAAAAATAGAACAGTATGGTGGAGAAGTTGTAAATGCATCTCTATGTGAATGGATAAATTTTGTTACTTATGAAAATATAAGGAAAACTAAACTTTTTCTAAGAGTATTAGTGAAAGAAAATTTATATAAATATGTTTTTGCTACTATGAAAAAGTTAATGTCATTGAAAATTGAACAAGAATATCAAAGATTTATTATGAAAAAAGCCTATTCTAAAGTATTAAAACACCTTGATATACAACCTGACCACGATGTTGAAGAGCTCGAAAAACATTTAGAGAATAATCATATATATTCTTATGAAGTTGGAACAGAAGCATGTTTAAGTATTGCTGGTGCATTATGTTATATGAAAGAAGGATTTAATGGAGTTGTAAATGTATATCCATTTTCATGCATGCCTTCAACTATTACATCTGCTATTTTAAGACCTATTTTCAAAAAATTTCATTTTCCATACCTTGATGCACCATTTGATGGTACAATTCAACCTAATAGGGAAATTGCGATTAAAACTTTCATGTTTCAGGCCTCTCAACATAAAAAACTATTGAAAAATTAAGTTAATTGTATTAAAACTTTTTCTATGAAAAATCCTAAATTAACTTCAATGTCTCATGCATCTGGTTGAGCTGCAAAATTAAGTCCTGATCTGTTAGGTCAGATTTTATGCAAATTAAAAATAAAAAAAAATAATAACATATTAACAAATTTTGATAATTTTGAAGATGCAGGAATTTATAAATTAAATGATAAAGTTGCCCTTGTGCAAAGTGTTGATTTTTTCACACCTGTAGTTGATGATCCATTTATTTTTGGACAGATAGCAGTTGCAAATGCTTTAAGCGATATTTATGCAATGGGAGCTAATCCAATTACAGCAATGAATATTGCAGAATTTCCTATAAAAAAATTATCTATAGATTATTTTGCTGATATCTTAAAAGGTGCTATTTCAAAATTAGATGAGGCAAATGTTGCTTTACTTGGTGGTCACACAGTTGAAGGTGAAGAATTAAAATATGGTTTATCTGTAACAGGAATAGTTGAGCCAGATAATTTTTATACAAACAAAGGTGCAAAAATTGGTGATTCAATAATTATTACAAAAAAAATTGGTACAGGTATTGTTGCTACTGCAATAAAAGGAGAATTTGCACAAAAAGATATAATAGATGAAGCAATTTTTTTTATGACCCAATTAAATAAAAAAACAGCAGAAATAATAAAAAATTTCAATTCTGTTCATGCAGTTACAGATATAACAGGGTTTGGTTTAATTGGTCATATGCTTGAAGTTTTAATATCGAGTCAAAAAGAAGCAGAAATTTATATTGATAATATAACTTTTTTAGAAAATGTTGAAGAATACGCTGATATGGGACTTATTCCAGAAGGACTATACAGAAATAAAGATTTTTATGGATGTAAAGTTAAACTTGAAAAAGAAGTTGATGAATTGAAAGAATTATTACTATATGATCCTCAAACATCTGGAGGATTTATAATATTTGTTGATAAAAATGATAGTGAAAAATTATTAAATGAACTAAATAATAATAAAATTTTTGCAAATAAAATAGGAGAGGTAATAAATGATGGAAAAGGATTTATCTATGTTAAATGAAGAAGATCCATTAAACAAACATTTCAGAGAAACAGAAGAGTTTTATAAAAAAGAATTAGAAGAAGCAGAGAAAGAAATTAAAAAAAATCTACAAATAATAAATAAAAATTTGCAAAAAGTAGAGGAAGAGATTAAAAAAGCTGAAGAAGAAGGAGATGAACTTGCATATCAAGTAGCAATGAATAAAAAACAATTAATTTTACAGAAATTACAAGAGTTTGAAAGTTTAATGAAAATAAAAGTAAAATAGTTAGGAGGAATAATATAATGTGGGAAATAATTCAAAAAGGTGGGATAGTAATGTATCCCATTTTGTTATGTTCTATTTTGTCTGTAGCTATTTTTTTAGAAAGATTATGGACGTTAAGAGAAAGTAAAATAATTCCAAAAAAATTTATAAAAGAAGTTGAAGAATTTATAAGAATGAAAAAGTATAATGAAGCTATTGCCTTATGTAGTACTTCTAATTCTTCTATTGCAAGAATAATTTATGCAGGATTAAAAAAAGTAGGTGCACCAAAAGATGAAATTAAAGAAGCAATTACAGAACAGGGAAAACAAGAAGCAATAGAACTTGAAAGATTTCTAACTACTTTAGGAACAATTGCAGGAGTGTCACCGTTATTAGGACTTTTAGGAACAGTAACTGGAATGATTAAAACTTTTAATGTTCTGGCTATTAGTAAACAGTTAGGAGATCCAGGAATGTTATCAGCAGGGATTTCTGAAGCACTAATTACAACTGCTGCAGGTTTAATTGTAGCAATTCCTTCATTTATTTTTTATAAATATTTTTCTTCTAAAGTTGATAAGTTAGTTATAAGAATGGAAGGAATTTCAATTAAATTTGTGGAGTTAATAAAATGAATTTTAAAGAAAGAAATAAAGAAACAAATTTCTCAATAGATATTGCTCCTTTGGTTGATGTTGTATTTTTACTTTTAATATTTTTTATGCTTTCAACTACTTTTGAAATAAAGCCTGGTCTAAAAGTTGATCTTCCAGAAGGTACCACAAAAG
>JALVYZ010000203.1 GCA_027037705.1 bacterium
GAGCAATTAAAATAATTAATACAACTATTACTCCAACAATAATCAAATAGTCCTCAACAAATTCAGCTCCAAGAATTTCTGATACTATACTTAAAATTGTTGCTCCAATAACAGGACCAAATAGAGTTCCCATTCCTCCAAGTAAAGTCATAATCACCATCTGGACTGTTTTATGAACATTAAAAACATCATCTGGAGTTATATATGTCACCCAGTAAGAGTATATACCTCCAATTATTCCAATTAAAATTCCACTTATTGTATATGCTGTTAATTTTATTTTAGTTGTATCAATTCCTACCATTTCTGAGGCAATTTCAGATTCATTAATTGCTTTAAGAGCAAGTCCAAATTTAGAATTTTCAATAAAAAATGTAATAATCACAACCAATACCGCCATTAACAGCATTAAAAAATAGAAAAGAAAATAATTTGTACATATTGGAAGGGTAATCCCATGACTTCCATTGAAAAAATTAACATTAAATGTTCTGTCATAGCTTAAAACTATCTGTTTCATACTTTCAGCAAATGCAAATGTTGCAATTGCAAAATATGCTCCTTTTAATCTAAGAGTTGGAGCACCAATTATTAAAGCAATTATTCCAGCAATTATTCCACCTGATATAAATGATATAACAAATGGCATTTTATAAAGAGTCATCATTATTGCTGTTGTGTAAGAGCCTATTCCAAAATAAACAACTGGTCCAAAATCAATGTAACCTGTGAACCCTGAGGAGATATTCCAGCATCCAGATAGAGCAATCCACATAAAAAGAAGTGTAAGAAACCTTAAATAGTATCTGTCCACACCAGCAAATGGCACAATTGCCAATCCTATTGATGCGATAATTATTAGTGTTAGTATTTTTTTCGTATCACGTCTCACGTATCACGTCTCACGAAAATATATTTAGGCTATAGCTCTGTGCCTTGTGCCTATATAATAGTAAATGCGTTAATGCGTATATGCGTAAATGCGTGAATGAATTTATACGTCAATTAGAATATACTATATCTTTTCGCATCTACGCATTTTTTTTAAAATACTCCCGACTCCGCACTCCTGACTCAAGACTAAATCAATTCCCCTTCCCAAGTATTCCTGTTGGTTTAAAAATTAACAAAATGTATAAAAGAATAAATGTTATAGCTACAGAGATTCCAGCATTTAGATATGTTACAGTTAGAGCCTGAATAACTCCAAGAATAATTCCTCCAATTAAGGCTCCTGGAATATACCCCATACCACCAAGCACAACAACGCAAAAAGCAATTATTGTATAATTTAAACCCATTTCAGGAAAAAGAACAACAAATGGACTTATAGAAGCTCCTGCAATTCCAGTTATAGCAGCTCCTATTGCAAATGTTAGAGCATAAATTTTTTTTACATCAACTCCAAGCAGTTGAGCCACTTTTTTATTCTGGGATGTTGCTTTAATAGCCCTTCCAAGGTCAGTTTTTTCAAGAAGATAAAAGAGAAAGCCTATTATTAAAAATGCAAGTATAAAAGTTGTAAATCTTGTTAAAGGAATTGTAATTCCAAATAAATTGAAATTTGCACCAGAATACGAGGTTGTAATGGTTCTAAAATCATGAGTCCAGAATTTTACTGCACAATTTGTAATTATTAAATGAAGTCCAAAAGTTAAAATGTAAGACATAATTGCTGGTTTTTCAATAACCCTGTTTATTAAAAATTTCTGAATTAAATATCCAAAAATAAATAAAAGCACACCTGCAACAGGAATGCTGAAATAAGGATCAACATGAGAAAGAGTAAACATCCAGTAAGATGTGAAAGCTCCAAGCATTAAAAGCTCACCATGAGCAAGATTAATAACATCCATTACTCCAAAAATTAAAGAGAAACCAGCGGAGTATGCTGCATATACTCCGCCAATTAATATACCATTAACAAGTGCTTGAATAAAAATTTCCATGTTTTTCCTTGTGTAAATGCGTATATGCGTATATGAGTAAATGCGTAAATGTGATAATGTGTGAATGAGTTATTGGCTTATTTTTTCGCATCTTCGCATTAACGCTTCTACGCATCTTCTTTTTTAATCACTCCCGACTCCGCACTCCTGACTCCAGACTCCCGCTTTCACAACCTCAACTAACCTTAACTAACCTCCAACTAACCTTTTCAACCTCCTATCGCCTCTCGCCCAGTGCCTATAGCCTGTTTTATCTTTCCTTCCAAGGTTTAAATGGATATATCAAATCTGCATCTTTTACATTTTCTGGATAAACTGTTTTTATTTTACCATTTTGAATTTGAACAGCTAAAGCTGGATGAGCTATATTTGCTCCATCTTTATCAAATTTAATCTTTCCATAAAATGTATTAATTTCATGTTCATGTAACCATTTTGCAATTTTAGCTCTATCTTTATCAGAAACTTTAGGAGTTATACCTAAAGCTTCAACTGCCATCTGTAAAGCTACAGCACCACCTGCACTTGCAGCTTCAACATAGTCTGGCATTCTTCCATATTTTTTGTAATATCCATTAGCAAAATTTTTAGCACTGCCAAACACCTTTCCTTTATATGGAAGATTTGGAGTCCATTCTGAAGCTGCCACAACATATTCTGCATCCTGTTTTAAATCCTGAATAAATTTTGGAACTGTTGGCCCATAACTGAATGCAACCCCTTTAGGACTGAAATTTATTTCCTTTAAAGCCTTTATAACCCTCATTGCAACTAAAAGGTGAGAGCCAACAAAAAGAACATCAGGATTTTTAGCTTTTACCTTCATCAATAATGAATTGTAATCCTGCAATCTCATTGGAAAAAGCTCATAATGAACAACTTTTATTCCTGTTTTTTTGCAATACTTTTTAAATCCTTCACATGCAAGAGATGTAAATAATATATCAGCTCCAACAATTGCAGCAGTTTTTGGTTTATTTTTTAAAGAAGCAAATGCATAAACACACCCTTTAACCTCTTCTGTTGCTTTTCCAAGAGTTGAAAAATAAAATTTAAATCCCCTTTCAAAAAGCTTATTTGAGCTTGCTGCTCCACTAATTAAAGGATATCCATACTTCTCAGCAACTGCACTTTCAGCAAAAACCTGACTTGAACCAAAACCTCCAAGAAGCAAGTCAACCCTATCTCTGTTTATCAATCTATCAATCATCTTTGCACCTGTTGAAGGGTCACTTTTATCATCATAGAAAATGAGTTTTACCTTATACCTTTTGCCATTTACTTCAATACCTCCATTTGAATTTACCTTTTCAGCCCAGTATGTGTATGCATCTTTAACAAGAGAACCTGCTTTTCCAAATTTTCCAGTTAATGCAACTGCACAACCAACTTTAAATTCCTTTGCTGGAAGCTGTGCAGCTAAAATTGACATAGATAAAAACAATGCAATTAAAATCTTTCTCATAATCTTACCTCCTATATTTTAGTGTTGGTGTAATTTAGGCTATAGGCTATGGGCGAGAGGCTATAGGAATTAATAATTATTTTTTCCTATGGCCCATAGCCCAGTGCCTCTTGCCCATTTATTCATTTTTCATTAAAAATACTCACGACCCCTGACTCCACACTGTATTTCAAAACGTTGGAGGAGTTATTATCCATAAAACTTCAGTATCTGAATCACTTTTATTAATCCAGTCATGAGGTATATAAGACTTGAAATAAACAGCTTCACCCTCTTTAACAGTATATTCCTTATCTCCTACTTTAATACAAAGTTCTCCATTTAAAATATAAACAAACTCTTCTCCTTCATGCGAATACATGCCTTTAGAGCCACCATTGGGAGAAATTTTTGTATAAAATGGATGCATCTTTTTATTCTTTGTAGATTTTAAAAATGATTGAATATGAGCATCCCATCGTGGCAATTTTATATCAATTCTATCTTCAGGCTTTAT
>JALVYZ010000204.1 GCA_027037705.1 bacterium
AGTTTATCTTTAACTTTAAAATCTACTGCCACTCCATCTTCATCTTGTATATACAGATCTTTAATATAAGGAATAACACCAATAAAAGGAATTCCAATTATATTGCTTAGTTGCTTTAATCCAGGTTCAAGTAATTTTTTATCGCCTCTAAATTTATTGATTAAAAATGCTTTTATTCTTTTGGAATATTTTTCAGGCAATAACTTCACAGTTCCATATAAAGATGCAAAAACGCCACCTCTATCAATATCTCCAACTAAAATTACAGGTGCATCTGCAATGTCAGCCATTCCCATATTTGCAATGTCATTTTCCATTAAATTAATTTCAGCAGGACTTCCTGCTCCTTCAATTATCATTAAATCAAATTTTTTACTTAATCTATTAAATGAATCTATTACAACTTCTTTAGCTTTAAGTTTGAATTTATGATACTCCATTGCATTCATATTTCCATAAACTTTGCCCTGTAATATAATCTGAGCCCCTGTGTCTGAATTTGGTTTAATTAACACTGGATTCATATCTGCATCTGGTTCTAATCCACATGCTTCAGCTTGCACTACCTGAGCCCTTCCCATCTCTTTCCCATCTTTTGTAATGTATGAGTTTAATGCCATGTTTTGTGATTTGAATGGGACAACCTTATAGCCTAAATCTCTAAAAATTCTACATAAACCTGTAACAATAATTGATTTGCCAACAGATGAGCCAGTGCCTTGTATCATTAAAGTTTTCATTTACACAAAATCCGGATTTTTTAATGAAATTTTTATTGGCTTTAAGATTTTTTTAGCTTTTTCTATATCTTCAAGTATTGTTGCTTTTAATTCTTCAATAGATTTAAATTTAATCATAGGTCTTATTCTATCTATAAAGACAACTTTTAAGTCCTCATTATATATATTTTTGTTAAAATTAAATATATGAACTTCTACTGTTAATCTATCACTATCAAAAGTAGGATTAAAACCGATACTGCATGCTCCATCATATATTTTGCCCCTATATGCTACTTTTACTGCATAAACTCCTTCTTTTG
>JALVYZ010000205.1:0-497 GCA_027037705.1 bacterium
ATGACAGAGATATATTGAGTACTATATACCTTAATATCTTCAACTACCCATTGATGGGAAGTAGGGGAATATTGCTGGTTAACAGGTTTGCCTTTGTATAGTTTAAGAAGCCGTTGTTGGAGAGTTTGGAGATTATCTTTTTTGTTTTCTATCTGTTTTTGTGAGAAGAGTTGTTTTACACTAAAACGAACTTTTGTAAACTTTTTTCCTTCTTTAATAAGTTCATAATCTATTTCCAGATCTGTATTTTTATTAATCTGTTTTTTTGCCACTTCTAATACGCGTTTGCGAAAATCTGATGTTTGTTTATATTTATTTTCTATTTGAAGAATCTTTTTGAGCTCTTGAATAGATATTTCTGTAATTTTAGAATCTTTATGAAACTTTTTACAAAGTTCATATATTCTAATTGCATAAATAGATGTAAGAGGTTTGATATTTTGTATATTGAATTTAGTAAAAAGTTTTTTTTGCGCCTCTTCAAAATAAGGAAGTAA
>JALVYZ010000205.1:507-1042 GCA_027037705.1 bacterium
CCATCCTTATATTCTACTTTTTTTAGAAGCTGCAAAAGTACCCAGTTACTAGGATTTTCTAAATCTTTAATTTCTATAACTTTAGTCATAAGCTCTTTGAAAATAGCTTTGAGATGCTCTTTGCGATATTTTCTTGGATCAATACCAATTTCTTGCAATAGTTCCTCTCTATGTATTGTGATATTGCCAGTTTCTTTATCTAGATGTAAGAAAGTAGAAAGCAAAAGTTTTTTTGCATCAACGCTAAGGCTATATATTGCCTCTACAAAATTATTATGAATATTTACTATATTTTCTTTATTTTTTTTATTAAAATTGGCCAAATTTTCTCCTTTTTTTTGTTATTATAAAACAGATATATTTAAAATAGTCTGAGAAAAAAATTCAAAAACTTATAAATAGCTTAAAAATGCCGTAAAATGTCTGATGAATGCCGTAAAATGTCTGATGAATGCCGTAAAATGTCTGATGAATGCCGTAAAATGTCTGATGAATGCCGTAAAATGTCTGATGAATGCCGTAAAATGTCTGATGA
>JALVYZ010000206.1 GCA_027037705.1 bacterium
CCAGGACTACCCGGGTATCTAATCCGGTTCGCTCCCCTGGCTTTCGGGCCTCAGCGTCAGGGACGCCCCAGGAGACCGGCTTCCCCACCGGCGTTCCTGCCGATATCTACGGATTTCACCCCTACACCGGCAGTTCCGTCTCCCTCTAGCGCCCTCAAGCCTGGTAGTTTCCGGCGCAGCCCCACGGTTGAGCCGTGGGATTTCACACCGGACACACCAGGCCGCCTACGCCCCCTTTACGCCCAGTGATTCCGGGTAACGCTCGCCCCCTACGTATTACCGCGGCTGCTGGCACGTAGTTAGCCGGGGCTTTCTAGCGGGGTACCGTCATCGGCAGGGCATTTCCTCCCCGCCTTATTCGTCCCCCGCCACAGCGGTTTACACCCCGAAGGGCTTCATCCCGCACGCGGCGTCGCTGGATCAGGGTTTCCCCCATTGTCCAAGATCCCCCACTGCTGCCTCCCGTAGGAGTGGGGCCCGTGTCTCAGTGCCCCTGTGGCCGGCCACGCTCTCACGCCGGCTACCCGTCGTAGCCTTGGTGGGCCGTTACCCCACCAACTAGCTGATAGGCCGCGGGCCCCTCCTCCGGCGGGGCAAACGCCCCTTTCCTCCGCCCACTTGTGTGGACGGAGCGTATAGGGTATTAGCTGGGGTTTCCCCCAGTTATCCCCTTCCGGAGGGCAGGTTACCCACGTGTTACTCACCCGTCCGCCGCTGGTACTCCTCCCCGAAGGGAGTTTCCCCGCACGACTTGCATGTGTTAGGCACGCCGCCAGCGTTCACCCTGAGCCAGGATCAAACCCTCCATATAAACATGGCACCCGGGATTGATCACCGGCTCACGCCGGATTGGTGAAACTCTCTGGGGACCTGCTATCCACATTTCAATGACCCGGAGACTTCTTCTGTATCTCGCTCCGGTGATTGTTTTCCGCTTCCGTTCTTGTTTTTCAAACTTTCGAAGACCCTTTCATTCATGCGAGCCGATGCTAATAATAGCATCTGGTACGGACCTGTCAATTACGGAAAAATTAACATG
>JALVYZ010000207.1 GCA_027037705.1 bacterium
GGGCCCGGCGGCTTATCGAGAGCAATAACACCCATCCTTATGTGCTGCTCGATAGGCCTCTCCCAGGGAGGAGTACCATACTCCGGGCTAGTGGGCTCATCCTCTATCTTGACCAGCCACTTCCTGCTAAGCCCAGCAAACTCGTCTAGGCCCTTAACGAACTCTATACCCTTCCTAGCAAGCTCGAGACTCATCCACCCATTCACCGCTCACTAGTGCTCCCTAGCCAAGCGCCTAGGGGCAGCACCCCTCTTGCAAGATACGTGGTACACAGGGTAGAACCTAAAGAGCTTTACAATAACTGCGCCCCAGGAAAAACCAGGTGCCGGATATAGGGCTAGCTGGTGCCGAGCAAGCAGAGGAGCAATAGCTGTACTGCTAGGGGGCAAGTCTGGGTGAGAGACTAATAGAGAACACCCGGCATAAGATACTGTACAAGTGGAGCGTAAACGGGACGGTGGATACGTTGTGACAAGGAGGGAGGAATATGAGCTACTACTCGAGAGGTCTAGGAGGTTCTACGAGACAGCACTAATGCAGATCAGTAAGGGGTTCTATGATCTAGCTGCTTTTAGTCTTGAGCAGGCTCTCCAATTGTTTCTCAAAGCTTGTCTCTTAGAACTAGGACTAGATTATCCCAGGATTCATAGTGTTAGGAGGCTACTAGAGCTCATAAGCGAAGCCAGCGGTAGAGAAGAGCCGAGGAAGCTCCTAACCAGGTTTAGTGTTGAGCTGGGTGCCCTAGAGGACGCCTACATCTCCTCGAGGTACGTGCCTAGAGAATACACTGCAGAAGAGGTCCAGAGACTAAGGGAGACCGTTGAGGAGGTGATACGCATTGTCAGAGAAACTGCTTGTAGAGGAAGCCAAGCGTAGAGCAAGAATCCATAGAGAGCTGGACAAGTACCTTGCATTGATAGCCAGGGTGATCAGACAGCTAGACAGGGACGCCAAGGTCTACTTGTTTGGCAGCGTAGCAGAAGGGAGGCACTTGCTCTCAAGCGACATAGATATCCTAGTGGTAACAGACAAGCCTCC
>JALVYZ010000208.1 GCA_027037705.1 bacterium
GAAGAATACGAAAGAATTGAAAAAGTAGCAAAAAAACTTAATATGCCAATAAGTAGAGTTATAAGAAATCTAACAATGGCAGGACTTGAAGACGCAGAATTATTCGCTAAACTTGGATTCTTTGATGCAATTAAAATGATTGAAAAAATTAGAGAGAAAGCTCTTGGAACTAAAGATTTGAAACTTGCAAACTGATATCAGTTCATAACTTACCCTGATGACCCACCGCACAAGGCGGTGGGGGTGGCGCGGAGTCGCCACGATTGTTACTCGCCTAAATTGTTACTTTATCCAAGCTCCGCGCCACTTTTTTCATAAAATTTTCATTGTTATTTCATTAAAAAATCTTTAAAAAATATACATAAAAGCCCGAAATTTAAGCTTTTTCAAATTTATGAAGCTTATATTTTCCAGCATCAAGAGAATACCAAAGCTTCCCTATCTTTTCCCATACACTCAAATCAAGCTCATTATAATCACCTATTAAGTCTGAGTCATCGAATTCCTCAGTTCCGAAAAGCAGTCTCCTATAATCCTTTGCAATTCCACCAAACGATAAAAACCTTAAACCTTTTGTTTGTTCTACAAGTATTTTGAACTTTTGCCAATCAAGCCCATTTAAATCTATACTTTTAAGCGGATATTTAGTTGTCTCAGCCACTACACTTGCTATCTCATCATCTTCATTACGATTTTTATTAGGTTTAATAATTCTTACATCTACGCTTGGATTATAATCTACTCTTAAAGCCTTTTTCCACATCTCCTGGAACTCACTTTGATTTATATACAAGTCAAGAGAAGCCTTAAAATAAGAAGTTGGGACAACCAAAAGGCAATGAGCGTGTAGGTTAATATAATTATTGTCAGTCTTTTGAAAAGGTATCTCAATCGCTTTTATATATCCCAAAATACTATTACGCCATCTTTTAGTCTGTGTCATTCTCTTCCAAGCTTGATTAAATTGCTTTACAGAGGCTCTTAAATCGCTTATAAGAGGATTTTTTATCGTGAAGGTAGCAAATATATACCTAA
>JALVYZ010000209.1 GCA_027037705.1 bacterium
CCTGTAAAGTTTATCTTTACACCATTATCTGTTTTAAATACATTTTTATTCATCTTTTGCTCCTTTAATACCTTTTCTACTTTTGGAAGTAGAACTCTTTTTATCTCTTTATAAGTTGCCTCAAATGCCTCATAATCTTTTCCATTAGGGTCTTTAAACCCTATATGAATTTTTGGTATTGGTTTTGGAAATATTGGGCATGTCTCTTTAGCATGGTCACATACAGTTACTACTAAATCAAACTCAATATCCCTTAGTTTATCAAGCATTTTTGAGTGGTACTCATCTCTCCACGCTCCATTAGCTTCTAAAACCTTTTTAGCATTTGGATTAACTTTGCCACTAGGATTTACTCCTGAACTGTAGGCATTAATACCATCTAAATTTTTGTTAATTAGTGCTTCAGCAATAATACTTCTACAACTATTTCCTGTGCATAGAACCAATATATTTTTACTCATATATTATCCTTAAAACTCATCAAATTCTCGTTGTAACTCTGCCTCCTCTTGGGCTTCTAGCTCTGCTTTACTCATCATCATCTCTTTTACCTTTTTAGCTAAAAAAGTTTTACTATCAACTTTAGTAAAATAGCTATATAGTCCAAAACTAAAGGCTAAGATTGTTATAACTGCAATAATCTTTTGAACTCTATTAAATCTCTGTATAGGCTCTTTTGGTCGAACTTCACAAACACCACCAGGACAGTGTGTAACAGGGTCTTTTTTAAATAGTTCAAAGAGTTTGCACCCTAAACAGATAGAGAAAGCTGACTCTAAAAATAGAAGTGTTAAACAGATGATACAGACTAAAACTTTAATAGGATTTGGCTGAAAGTCTATAACTAAAAGATAAAACATAGGTATGGCTAAAAGCAATCCAATACCCCATGCAAACCGTTTTTGTATTGCACCTACATACTCTGGGCGTTGATTTTGAACAAATATTCGACCTATTAACAGACTTGGAGAGTATCGTGGCTGAATAACACGAATTAAAAAATCTAAAGTAAAAAAGGAGATAAAAGTTTTTGTT
>JALVYZ010000210.1 GCA_027037705.1 bacterium
CATTTATATTCAGAAGTCTGGAGTGCGGAGTTTGGAGTAATTATGCATAGAAGCGAGAATGCGTATATGCGTTAATGAGTGGATGAGAGAATGCGAAGATACGTTTTTAAACGTATTACCACATTTACGCATCCACGCATTTACACATTGACACATATACGCATTTACGAATAAATAATAAGGAGGAAAAATAGATGTCAAAAAAGGTAGGAATAATTGGAGTTGGACAAAGTAAATTTGTTAGAAGATATGAAGGCTCTTTAAAAGAGCTTGTTTTTGAAGGTTTTAAAGAAGCTGTCCAGGATGCAAAAATTTCATCCAATGAAATAGATGCAACCGTTGTATGTTCTGCTCCAGAATATGATAAACAAAGGTCCCCTGCGGGTGTAATTGTTGAATATCTTGGTTTGAATCCTAAACCAACATTCTATTGTGAAACTCTCTGCTCTTCAAGCAGTATGGGATTGAGACTGGCATATTCTCTTATTGCTTCAGGATTACATAAATGTGTGGCAGTAATTGGATTTCAGAAAATGAGTGAAATTACGTCTAAAGAGAGCCAGGAAAGAATGGGAAGAGGAGCAGACATTCAATGGGAAAGTCCATTTGGGACAATGATGCCAGCATACTATGCTATGTATGCAAGAGCTCACATGGAAAAATATGGAACTACTGAAGATGATTTAGCATTAATCAGAATAAAATCTTCAACTTACGGTCAAATAAATGATAGGGCTGTATTCAGAAAAGAAGTAACAATGGAAATGTTTAAAGATCCAGAAAGTCCCTTTGCAGGACCTGTTGCTTCTCCTTTGAGAGTGGGAGATTGTTGCGCAAATGCTGATGGTTCATCATGTGTAATTGTAGCAAGTGAAGATTTTGCAAAAACTGTGTCTGATAAACCTGTATGGATATTGGGTCTTGGTGCTGCTACAGAGCCTGTCAACCTTGCAAATAGAAATCTTTTTACAGGGTTAAATGCAGCAAAACTTGCTGCTAAACAGGCTTATGAAATGGCTGGAGTAGGACCTGATGATATTGATGTAGCAGAAGTGCATGACTGTTTTACTATTGCAGAAATGATGGCTTATGAAAATTTAGGATTTGCAAAAGAGGGAGAAGGAAAATATTTAATTAGAGAGAAGCAAACATATAAAGATGGTAAAATCCCTGTTAATATAGATGGTGGACTTTTATCAAAAGGACATCCAATTGGAGCAACAGGAGGTTCTCAAATAAGAACCATTGTTCTTCAATTGAGAGGAGAAGCAGGAGATATGCAGGTTAAAGATCCAAAAATCGGACTTGTGCATAATATTGGTGGCGTTGGGTTATATGGAAATGTTACAATTTTAGGGATTTAATTAATACCGTCTGGAGTGTTTTTAATGAAAAATGAATAATGAATAATGAAAAATATAAATGGCAAGAGGCACTGGGCTATAGGCTATGGGGCGCATTAACGCATTTACTCATTTACGCATAAACTATTATAAGGTTGAAGGTGGAAGGAGGAAGAAAAAACACAATTTAGGAACATTGGTTCTGAATCACAAACTACAAATAACTATAAATTACAATTAATAACTACGAATAACAATGAATAACAAAAAACTAACACTAATAAAAAGGAGGAATAGATGGCTAAGCAAAAAAAAGAGCTTGATGTTAGATTTAAAAAATTTGGAGTTGTTCCTTTTACTGCAACAACAAAAGTTAATGATTTTATAGATTATCTTGAAAAAGGGATAGTTGCTGGAACTCAATGTAAAGATTGTGGGACAAAATTCTTCCCTCCAAAAGTTGACTGCCATAAATGTTTAACAAGCAATGTAGATTGGTTTGAAATAGATAATACTGGCAAGTTAATCACATATAGCACTTTACAATATGCACCAGTGGGATTTGAAAAAGACCTACCATATACCATTGCTGTAGTTGACTTTGGAGATTTTAAAGTATTTGGAAGATTGTCAAAAGATTTAGATATAAATGATGTAAAAATAGGTATGGATTTAAAAGTTAAAGCAGTTACCCTTGAAAATGGACAACTCCTGTATGAATTTGTAAAACCATAATACAAAAATACTGCTGGCATAGCTTAGCGGTAGAGCAGCTGATTCTTAAGCAGCAGGTCGGGGGGCAAATCCCCTTGCCAGCTTAATAATAGATTGGCTAAAAAGTGGCTATATTTTCAATGAAAATTAACAATTATAACCAAAAACCTCAAATTCTATTTTTAGAATAATATCATCATCAATGTCTCATTTTTAAGAAAATAAATTTATTCTTATTTCTGTTATAAAAAAATTTGAATTGCTATTACTATTAGCATCTGTAATAATTTTTCATATAACCTCCTCCTTCTTTTAAGTAGTTGAGCTTAATTAGCAAATTAATTCTATCTCATCTATGAATTATTTATAAAATATATTTATAAAACAATAAATAATCATTATTTTTTTTAATTTGACTTAAAATTGGGTGTATTTTATTTTTCAAGCCAAAAATTTTTAAAAAATTCAGGAGGTATGAATATGAAAAGAATTTTTTTTACTATTTTAAGTTTACTTTTTGCCATTACATTATGGGCGACACCAGATTATGTGTCTGGAATTGTAACAATGAAATTTGACCTATCTCACTATCCAAAAGGCAAAAAAGTTAGATTATGGTTTCCATATCCAGTATCAAATGAGTTTCAGGATATTACTGATGTAAAGATAGCTGGAAATTTTAAAAAAGGTGGGGTTTATGCAGAAAAGAAGTATGGCAATATTTTATATTATGCAGAGTGGGATAAAAATTCTACAAAAAGAGTTTTAACTTTTTCATTTAAAGCTAAAAGAAAATTTTTAAAAAATTATCCGTATCCAGAGAAAGAACTTTCATGGAATAAAAATGATTTCAAAATTTATCTAAAAGGCTCAAAATTAGCACCAGTTAATCAAATTGTAAAAAAATTAGTAGAAAAAATTGTAAAAGGAAAAAAAAGTATTCCTGAAAAAGCAAAAGCAATTTATTTGTGGGTGTGCAAAAATACATATAGAAATCCGAAAACAAGAGGTTGTGGCAAAGGCGATTTATGTAGATTATTAAAAGACCCAGGAGGAAAGTGTGCTGATCTCAGTACAATTTTTGTATCATTATGTAGAGCTGCTGGTATACCAGCAAGAGAAATTTTTGGAATTAGACTTGGTAAAAAAGATTCTCAGGATATAACAAAAGGTTATCATTGCTGGGCTCAATTTTACATTCCTGGTTATGGTTGGTATACTGTTGACCCTGCAGATGTAAGGAAAATGATGTTATTAAAAAAACTTTCATGGAATGATAAAGAAACTAAATATTTAGTACAATTTTACTGGGAAGGAATAGAGCCATACAGAATTAAATTATCTACAGGTAAAGATATTACATTAAATCCGCCTCAGAAAAATGTTTCATTAAATTATTTCATGTATCCTTATGCTGAAGTGGATGGAAAACCGATAGATTTTTTAGCACCTGAAAAATTTAAATATACTATTAAATGGAAATCTCTTCCCTAAAAAGTTTTGAAAGGTAATACTTAAAACTTAATAATTAGGGCAAAAGGATTTGAAAAATAATTTTAGATGGATAATGCTTAATCCTTGCCACTTTTGAATAAAAAGATAAAGTTATATCTAACCTTTGATAAAGAATGAAGGTAAGAAAGTTTAAAAAGGTGGGGATAAGAATGTAATAAGTGATATGCTCCCAAAATTTGTAAAGTTATAAATACGAATATTAAAAATGTCAATTAAAATGTTAAATTTAAATTTATCTTTTATTAACAATGTAACATTCATAAGGGGAATTTTCCACCAAGAGAACTGTAAGGCCCTTGGTTTTTATAA
>JALVYZ010000211.1 GCA_027037705.1 bacterium
AGCGTCACGTGTTCAGTACCGGAGGTAGAGCACTGGATGGGCTAGGGGGCTTACCGCTTACCGAACCCAACCAAACTCCGAATGCCGGTACTCCACAGCGTGGCAGTCGGACTACGGGAGATGAGTTTCGTGGTCGAGAGGGAAAGAGCCCAGACCATCGGCTAAGGTCCCTAAATCCAAGCTAAGTGGGAAACGAGGTGGGACTGCTGAGACAACCAGGAGGTTGGCTTAGAAGCAGCCATCCTTTAAAGAGTGCGTAATAGCTCACTGGTCAAGTGGTCCTGCGCGGAAAATGTAACGGGGCTAAGCTTGGTACCGAAGCCATGGGTCTCCGTCGCAAGACGGGGGCGGTAGGGGAGCGTTCTGCGGGCAGTGAAGCCGTACCGTGAGGAGCGGTGGAGCGCGCAGAAGTGAGAATGCAGGCACGAGTAGCGTACAAACGCGTGAGAACCGCGTTCGCCGAAAGTCCAAGGTTTCCGACGGCAGGTCAATCCGCGTCGGGTTAGGCGGGCCTTAGCCGAGGCCGAGAGGCGTAGGCGATGGACAGCCGGTCAACATTCCGGCCCCGCCTGGGTGGAGCGATGGGGGGACGCGGCGAGGTAAGCCAGCCGGCGATTGGTAGTGCCGGTGCCAAGCGTGTAGGCGTTGAAGCCCGTAGGGAAATCCGCGGGCCGAGTCGAGGCGTGACGGCGAGCCCTTGAGGCATAAGTGGCTGACCCTTGCTGCCGAGAAAAGCCTCTAAGCGTTGAAACCCAGGCGCCCGTACCGCAAACCGACACTGGTGGACGGGTAGAGTATACCAAGGCGAACGGGAGAACCCTCGTTAAGGAACTCGGCAAAATAGCCCCGTAACTTCGGGAGAAGGGGTGCCCCATTAGGGTGAAGGCCCTTGCGGCTGGAGCCCGAAGGGGTCGCAGTGAAATGGCTCTGGGGACTGTTTAACAAAAACACAGGTCTCTGCGAAACCGTAAGGTGACGTATAGGGGCTGAAGCCTGCCCAGTGCCGGAAGGTTAAGGGGAGGGGTTAGCCGC
>JALVYZ010000212.1 GCA_027037705.1 bacterium
TTGCAGAAGAATTATGGGCTCAATTAACAGGAAAAGAAGATGATTTTCTTTTAAATAAAGAATTCCCTAAATGGGATGAAAGTGCTTTAAAAGTAGAGGAAACATTAGTAGTTGTTCAGATTAATGGGAAATTAAGGGGTAAATTTACAGTTCCTCTTGATACTACTGAAAATAAAATGAAAGAGATTGTTTTAAATGATGAAAAAATGAAAAAATATTTTGATGGTAAAGAAATAAAAAAGGTGATTTTTGTTAAAAATAAATTAATTAACTTTGTAGTAAAATAATATCAATTAAAGTTGCAATAAATAAAGTAATGGAAATGTAACCATTTGCAGTAAAAAAGGCTTTATCTATTTTAGATAAGTCATTTTCTTTTACTAAGGAGTGTTCATAAAGAAGGAATGCTCCTGTTATAATGACTCCTGTGGTAAAAATAACTCCAAGCTTAAAAACAGGGATCATATATATTAAACATGCAAACATTATTGAATGGAAAACTTTAGTGATAAATAAAGATTTTTTTACTCCATATTTTGCTGGAATTGAGTGAAGTCCTATTTTTTTATCAAATTCCATATCCTGTAATGCATAAAAAACATCAAATCCAGCAATCCAGAACATTACTGCCAATGAAATCAAAAAAGGTTGCCAATCTATTTCTCCTTTAACTGCAATCCATGCTCCTACTGGTGCAAGGCTAATTGCAAAGCCTAAAAAAAGATGAGAAAATTCAGTGAATCTTTTAGTTAAAGAGTAAAATGATAAAATGCAAATTACTGGAAAACTTAAATAAAAACATAATTTATTCAATTTATAGGAAGCAAATACAAACAAAGAATAAGAAACTATTGTAAATAAAATTAGGAAACCAAAGGTAATTTCTCCTTTGACAAGTGGCCAGTTTTTTGTCCTTGGATTTTCTTTGTCAAATCTATAATCAAAAATTCTATTTGTTGCCATTGCACCACTTCTTGCTCCTATCATTGCCACTAAAATCCAGAATATTTTATATATAGAAGGAATTCCTCTTTGAGCTAATATTGCTCCAATAAATGCAAATGGCAGTGCAAAAATTGTGTGAGCAAATTTTATTGTTTCAAGAATTATTTTTAATTTTCTAAAATATGAAAAATTTTTTCCCAAAGCTCTTCTATCCCTATTTTTTTTATACCTGAAGTTAAAATAATATCATTAAAGCCTTGTTTTTTTAACTTTGAAACCTGATTATTTCTTTGATTTTTAGAAAGTTTATCTATTTTTGTTAAAACAATTATTGATGGAATATTGTAGTATTGAAGAAAGTCCATTAATTCTTTATCTTTTTCAGTTATTAATCTTCTTATATCCATTAAGTGTAAAACTATCTTTAAATTTTTTGAATAATTAAAATAATCTCCTAATAACTTCTCCCATAGAGATTTTATTTTTTTGGATATTTTAGCATAACCAAATCCAGGAAGATCAACAATATAAAAGCTTTTATTAACAAGAATAAAATTTATTGAGCGGGTATAACCTGGTTTTGAGCTAACTTTTGCTAATTTTTTTCTACCTAATAGTGCATTTATTAAAGTTGATTTTCCGCAATTTGATCTTCCAGCAAAAGCTATTTGTGGAAGGTCATCAAAAAAGTCTTCTTTTTTATAGGCAGCTTTTTTAAATTCAACAGTTTTAATCAATCTTGTATAATTTTCACCCATACTTCTCTTCTTCTTGGACCATCAAATTCACAGAAAAAAATTCCTTGCCAGGTACCTAATTGAATTCTTCCGTCTTCAATAATTAATGTTTCAGAACATCCTATCAAAGAAGATTTTATATGTGAGTCTGCATTACCTTCCATATGCTTATAATCTCCATGATAAGGAATTTTTTTATTTAAAAAATTGATTATATCTTTTTTTACAGATGGATCAGCGTTTTCATTAATTGTAATTCCTGCAGTTGTATGAGGAGTGTAAACAATTGCAATCCCAGATTTAGTATTGGAATTATATACAGCATCTCTTATTCTATCTGTAATATCTAAAAATTCATTTCTTTCAGAAGTTTTAATTGAAATTTTTATAACTTTCATAATCAACTCCTTTTATTTCATTAAATTCTTTTTATATAACTTTAAAAAATTTGACAAGTAGAAAAATAAATATTATTATGCAAAAAAATTTTTAGGGGAAAGTTATGATAAATATTACGAGACTATATTGTGGTGAACAAACTCCAAGTGATAATATAAGATATGGAGAAAGAGTAACTAAAACTTTTCATGGTATGCCTACTTGTGTTGGAGATGAATTACCACCTCCAAAATCTGCTTCAGAGAGAAGACCAATTGTAGTTTGGAATTGTACAAGAAAATGTAATTTAAGATGTGTCCATTGTTATACAGCTTCTGAATATAAAGATTATAAAGGTGAACTAACAACAGAAGAAGCAAAAAAAATGATTAAAGACCTTGGAGAATTTAAAGTTCCTGCTATCTTATTTTCTGGAGGAGAGCCATTACTTAGAAAAGATTTATTTGAGCTTGCAGAATATGCAATAGAATGTGGAGTAAAACCTACATTATCAACAAATGGAACATTAATTACAAAAGATAAAGCTAAAAAAATAAAAGAAATAGGTTTTACCTATGTTGGAATTAGCCTTGATGGAATTGGTGAAGTAAATGACATGTTTAGAGGAGTTAAAGGCGCATTTGAAAAAGCAATGGCAGGATTCAGAAATTGCGTTGAGGTTGGACAAAGAGTTGGGCTTAGACTTACTTTGACAAAGAGAAATTATCAAGATTTGGAACAGATATTTGATTTTATTGAAAAAGAGAACATAAATAGAGCATGTTTTTATCATCTTGTTTATTCTGGTCGTGGTAAAGATATAATGAAAGATGATTTAACTAAAGAAGAATCCCGTCATGCAATGGATATAATTTTAAAAAGAACAAAAGATTTTTGCGAAAGAGGATTAGAGAAGGAAATCTTAACTGTTGACAATCATGTTGATGGTATTTATCTTTATTTAAAATTAAAAGAAGAAAATCCAGAAAGAGCTGAAGAGGTAATGAAGTTATTGAAATGGAATGGAGGAGGGTTATATTCCTCTGGTGTTGGGATTGGGAATATAGATTTTTTTGGTAATGTTCATCCAGACCAATTTTGGATGGATCATAATTTAGGAAATGTAAAAGAAAGACCTTTTAGCGAAATTTGGATGGATACTTCTGATCCAATTTTAGCAGGATTAAAAAATAGAAAACATTTATTAAAAGGAAAATGTGCAAAATGTAAATGGATTGATGCATGTGGAGGGTCTTTTAGAGTAAGAGCATTGAGAGTTTATGGGGATCCATGGATGGAAGATCCTCAATGCTATTTAACAGATGAGGAGTGTGGAATTAATTAGTGCATTGACAATTAACAGAAAATATGTTTATTATGCGCAAACAATCTATTAGGAGTGAAAAATGAAAAGGACATTTCAACCAAGTAATACAAGTAGAAAAAGGACTCATGGATTCAGAGTTAGAATGAGAACAAGAGGTGGAAGACAGGTTATAAACAGAAGAAGAGCAAAAGGAAGAAAAAGATTAGCTGTTTAATGTGAAATGGTTAGAAGACAATTCTTTTCCAAAAATATTGAGAATACGAAAGAAAAAAGATTTTCAAGCTGTATATTCAGAAGGGAAAAGATTTTTTACAGAAAATTTTATTATTTTCATTAGGGAAAATGGGTTAGATTACCCAAGATTAGGGATTACTGTCACCAGGAAATATGGAAAGGCTGTCAAAAGAAATAGAATGAAAAGACTTATTAGAGAATTTTTCAGACAAAACAAAAAACTTTTTAAAGTTGGGTATGACTATCTTA
>JALVYZ010000213.1 GCA_027037705.1 bacterium
TATATATAGGTAGTTTACGACCTTTTTCATCAAAGTAAACATTACCATTTACTTTTATTCTTCCTTCATCTGGATCAATTAAACCTACAATCATTTTAATTAAATTAGATTTCCCACTTCCACTTGGGCCAAATAAGACTATTTTATCTGCATCAGTTTTAAAATTATATTCAAAATAATTGTTATTTTTAAAATTCTTTTTTACAGCTACTTCTATCATCTTTATCCTCCCGTTATTTTCTACCAAGAATAACGAAATATAGTCAAGCTTTTTTTAAAAAATCTTTAACTTGAATAAAAATTATAAAAATGCTATAAATCTTAGCAAAAAATGGACAAAATAGTTATTGAAGGTGGCAATAGATTATTTGGTGAAGTAGAAATTAGTGGGGCAAAAAATGCAGCTCTTCCAATAATGGCTTCTTCTATTTTATTAGATTCTCCTGTAAAAATAAAAAATGTTCCTGATTTAAGAGATATAAGAACTTTTGATAAATTATTAAAAATTTTAGGTGCAGAAACTAATTTTGAAAATAATATTTTTGAAATCAATGCAACTTCTATTAAAGAGTACACTGCTCCGTATGATCTTGTAAAAACAATGAGAGCATCTATCCTTTTTTTAGGCCCTTTAGTTACAAAATTTGGGAAAGCTAAAGTTTCTCTGCCTGGAGGATGTGCTATTGGCCCAAGACCAGTTAATTTTCATATTGACGCGATAAAAAAGCTTGGGGCTAAAGTCAATGTTATAGATGGATACATAATTGCTGAAGCTAATAAATTAAAAGGCTCTGAATTTTATTTTGATATTCCATCTGTAACAGGAACAGAAAATTTAGTTATGGCTGCTACATTAGCAGAAGGAAAAACAGTTATAAAAAATGCTGCAAAAGAACCAGAAGTAGTTGATATGATAAAATTTTTAAAAAAAATGGGAGCTAAAATTGAAGGAGAAGGGACAGAAATAATTGAAATAGAAGGTGTCACATCTTTAAAAGGTAGTGAATATTCTGTTATTCCTGACAGAAT
>JALVYZ010000214.1 GCA_027037705.1 bacterium
AATCTGGAAAGAGGGAGTATTAAATTAGTAAAATGGGGAAATTTTATAAAAGGTGATTTAAGAAATATTGAAGATATTAGAAACACTTTCAAGAAATATAAATTTAACGCAGTGATACATTTTGCTGCCTATGCCTATGTTGGAGAATCAGTTGAATTTCCAGATAAATATTATGAAAACAATGTGTTAGGGACATTAAATCTTTTAAAAGTTATGAAAGAATTTGGAGTCAAAAATATAATATTTTCATCATCATGTGCAACTTATGGTATTCCAGAAAAAGTCCCTATAAGTGAAAATACACCTCAAAATCCTATAAATCCTTATGGTAGAAGTAAATTATTTTCTGAAAATATTATTAAAGATTTTGAACAAAGTTATGGAATTAAATATATTATCCTAAGATATTTTAATGCAGCAGGAGCGGATACTGAAGGTGAAATTGGAGAAATCCATAATCCAGAGACTCATTTAATTCCTTTAACAATATTTGCAGCTATTGGACTAATTGAAAAATTAAATGTTTTTGGTAATGATTATCCCACAAAAGACGGAACTTGCATAAGGGATTACATTCATGTTTCAGACTTAGCTGAAGCTCATGTTAAAGCATTAGAATATTTATTAAGAGAAAAAAAATCTGATATATTTAATGTAGGTATTGGTGTTGGTTTTTCAATTTTAGATATTATTAAAACAGTTAATAAAATTTCTAATAAAAAAATTAATTATATTTTTGTAGAAAGAAGACCAGGTGATCCATCAATTTTGATTGCTTCTAATAAAAAAATAAAAAAAATTTTAAATTGGCAACCTAAATTCATAAAGATTGAAGATATAATAAAAAGTGCTTATAATTGGCATTTAAAAAATAAATAAGAGGGAATTATCCCTCTTATTAAAATTTATAATATGCATCACCTGCAGCTCTCTGGATATGATATGCTATAGGAGAGCCAGTTAACAATGGATGAGTTGCTACCTGCATAAAGTATAAATCTTCTGCAGTTAATCCTGCCTGAATTGC
>JALVYZ010000215.1 GCA_027037705.1 bacterium
GATTGGCGGAACGCTTCGGATTCGGCGTGGATTTCCTTCCTTACCGAACTCCCGGCCGAAAAGGTGGTGGCCCGTGCCCAGGCCGATGGGGAAACCCTGTACCGTGGCCTCTTTGCCCCCTTGGAGAGGCCCGAATTGTTCACCAACCCCAACTTCCCATTTTTGTTGGGGGAAATCAGGCACGCGGTGGATTTACCGGCACCGTTGGATTATGAGGAAGTGGCTTCCGGCGGGCAGGATAACCCCATCCGCCTGAGATTGCGACCTGTGCGCAAGGGCGGTGTGGTGTGGGGCGGGTATGAAAGCGAGGTGTGGCAGTATCGCTCCATGATGGAACGCCGTGTCCCCGATTGCTTTTACCTGAAGCCGGTGGGGGTGTACGACATCAGCCGCCTGCCGCAGCAGGACCAGGCCAACAAGGTGCCCATGGAACTCTACAGCCCGCCGGATGTGCTTCTGGTCGCCGACGCCCAGGGGCGGCCGGTGAACCCGCCCAAGCCCCTTTACCCCACCCTCAACCCGGCGGGCTACCTGCAGCCGCCGCCGTTGGCGCTCACCACCGTGGACGCGGTCTGCACCGTGCTCGGCCGCGAGGACTGCATCAGCGCGGTGCGGGTGCGGGTGGCGGGCATTGAATCCATGTCCCCTGCCGCGCAGGCGAAAATTGAAGCCGTGGCCGGGGAAATCCACCGCCGCACCGGGCTGGAAGTGGACATCATGGTGGGCTCCTCGCCCACGCCGGTGCTGGTGGATGTGCCTGATGTGGGCACGGTGCAGGAGTTCTGGATTCGCAAAGGCGTGACCACGGCCTATCAGGAGCGCATCAACTTGGGGCAGTGGCTCTTCTTGGCGCTGTTGGCCGTGGTGGCGGGGCTGTACACGGTGCATCAGGGCTGGCTGATGCTGGCGCGGGAGCAGCAGGCGTTAGCGTTGCGCAAGGCGTTGGGCTGGCGGACGGGCTGGGTGGTGCGGCAGACGGTGGGCTCGTACCTGCTGGCGGTGGCGGCGGGTGCGGCGGTGGGCGCG
>JALVYZ010000216.1 GCA_027037705.1 bacterium
GTCTGCGTGTGTTTGCGTGTGCTGGTGCGTGTGTGTAGCTGTTAGTAAAGTCTCTGTGTGTGTCTGTTTGTATAGTGTGTGTGTGTGTGTCTGTATAGTGTGTGTGTGTGTGTCTCTGTCTGTTTGTATAGTGTGTATGTGTGTGTGTGTGTGTGTTTGTTTCTCTTTGCCTGTCTATTTGGCTGTCGGTCTGTTTGTCTCTGTTGGGCTGCCTATATGTATGTTTATAACTGCCTGTCTATTCATCTGCCTGTCTTCCTCTCCGTCTGTTTGCCTATCTGTTTGTCTGTCTCTGTTTATTTCTACCTGCCTGTTTGGATGTCTGTTTGCCTGTTTATCTCTGCCTGTTTATTCATCCGTCTGTCTGTATGTTTATCCTGCCTGTCTGTTTGTCTGTCAGTCTTCCTCTCCGTCTGTTTATCTGCGTGTCTGTATTAATAAAAGCTTGTAGCATCTTTGACAAAGCATCTTGTCTTAAAAAACCTGGCACATAATATGTTGTGTAACACATAAACTCTGTGTAACATGTTACACCGCATAAAGCCGTTGTCCCGTATAACACCGGATGTATTATACATGTATAACGCTAAGCACCTGTGTAACGCATAATACTGGCCAGTACACTCACACACACTCACATACACACACACTCACACACACACACACACACGTGCAGCCTGTAATTTATGTATACGACATCAGTTATAACATTGGAGTCATTGTTGGTATCCTGTAAATATCTGGCACACACACAGACACACACGTACACACACACACACACAGACACACACGTACACACACACACAGACACACACGTACACACACACACAGACACACACACACATGTATAACACGCACACACACACACACACGCATGTATAACACGCACACACACACACACGCATACCCGTGATTACACGCTTGTTTATGTTTGTCTGCGATATATCAGTTACAATACCATACCCAAAGATACCGAATGGTATTATTTTGGGTATTTGAATGGTAGTTTAAGTGGTTGGGTGTTTG
>JALVYZ010000217.1 GCA_027037705.1 bacterium
GGGTGGGGGGAACCGCAGATTTACCACAGGCCGCTAACACTGCCACCAACGCCACAAACACCAAACCCTTGACGAACGACAAAAGGTCTTGCAAACGCATTGCTCCCTCCTGAAAACGACAAATTGTCAAACTCCACCGAGCGTTTTTATTATGCAACAAAATTGTGAGAAAGACAAGGGGAAAGGTTGGGGCGTGAGTCGTTGGGTCGTCGGTCGTCGGTCGTGTGGTCGTGGGGTCGGTGGGGGGCATGGTAGGCTTTGGGCACGGCGCAGGGAAACCACAGAAGACACAAAAGCCGCCGGAAAACCACAGAAAACACAGAAGGTTGCGGGGTAGGGGCAAGGCAGTGCCTTGCCCTGTTTCGCGAGTGAACGCCCATCACATGTCATTGCGAGCCGCCGCAGGCGGCGAAGCAATCCCCTTCACAACTGCGGGAAACCGTTTCGGTGGCTACGCCGCCGCGCAGCAACATCACGGCGTCGCTCTGGAAAGCAGGGGCAAGTCGCCGTAGGGCGACTTCGCAAGCAGTAGGTGCAGTTTCAACTGCCGCCGAGGCGGCCATCACGTGTCATTGCGAGCCGCCGCAGGCGGCGAAGCAATCCCCTTTTCGGCTGCGGGAGACTGCTTCGGCGGCTACGCCGCCTCGCAGCAACATCACGGCGTCGCTCTGGAAAGCGGCAAGTCGCCGCAGGGCAACTTCGCAAGCGGTAGGTGCAGTTTCAACTGCCGCCGAGGCGACCATCACGTGTCATTGCGAGCCGCGAAGCGGCGAAGCAATCCCCTTCACGGCCGCGGGGGGGCTGCTTCGGCGGCTACGTCCACAGGTTTTAACCTTCAGAGGCTTGTTGCTTTACGTGACAAGCCAAACAGCCCCCTCACAGAAACCCCTTCGTGCCTCGGCTTCTGCTCAGCCCCCTCACTTGCCTCGCCGCGCCCAAATCACACCATACACATAATGGTCACCAATAACACCGACAAACACATCAGCGTTCCAACGGAAGAGAGCATTTTTGAGCGTT
>JALVYZ010000218.1 GCA_027037705.1 bacterium
GTACAACGGTTAATATATGGCGTCGTAGCGGGCTTAAAAGTTCGCTTTCCTTCGCCTTATGCTACAAAGATAGGAAAATTCATAGAATTTTTCTATCTTTTATTTGCATTGGAAAATTCTATGAATTTTCCGGTGCAAATATGCCAAAACATTGAAGTAGGGCAGAACCCGCTATGCGCTATATATAATGTTGGCGGTAGTATTTATTTTTTTCCATTTTGTTTTATTATTTCAAGTGTTTTATTCAAGGCATTTTCAGATTTAGTTTCAATATTTGGTTTAACACCAACTCCTTCAAGGCGAACACCGTCATAAGTATAAAAATCGGCGATGGGCATATAAAGTTTGTATTTATCATAAATTTTAAAAAAATCTGCACTTAACATTGCTCCCGCTGTATTTTCTCCAACAATCGTAGCTCTTTTTGTTTGTTTTAAAAGATAGACAATTGACTCACAAGTGCTGGCAGTATTTTTATTTGTCAAAATATATAAATTTCCTTGATAAACAGGATTATTATTTTTATGAAAAACTAGTTTAGAGCCTTTTCCATTTCTTAAACTAGAAATAAATTCTTTTATCGATTGCATTTTAATCACAGGAAGTTTTTGAAAAATATCTAATTTGAAACCTGAATATTGAAGTTTATTTGTTACAAAATATCCAACAACAATGTCTTTATCTGTGATGTATTTAGCAAATTCGAAAGCTGCATCTAAACCGCCACCGCCATTATCTCTTAAATCTATAATCAAATTTTGATAATTGCTAATAACTATTTGAGGTAAAATTTCAGATAGTTCTTTTTGGGAAGTTTCAAAATCCTTAATTTTTAAATATGCAGTACTGTTATCTTTTTTTTCAAAAATAACTGTTGGAATATTATTTATTGTTTCATCGCTTTCATCACTATCAGGATCATCATCATCGTCATTGTCATCTTTTTGAATAAAAATACCGTAATGACTAAACGGCATTTTATAACCTAACATATTAAATCCAATATACAAATCAATAT
>JALVYZ010000219.1 GCA_027037705.1 bacterium
AGATTTTATATAAAAAATTCAGATTTTGTATCTAAAAAATAATTTTTTAATCTTTATCTTCTCCTTTTAAAAAAGCTTACAAATGCTCAAAATCATATTTTCTCCACTGTATTATCTGTAGAGTTAAATTGTTAAACAATAAAAAGCTCTGTATCCCTTGTTATGAAAAATTAATTTATTAAGCTCCATTTTTATGTTTTGGAATAGGTAAATATTCAACAGATGGAATTCTTTTCACTGGTTGAGGATAAAGACTCATCAAATGCATAATTTCCACAGGAATTTCCTTTGATACTTTTAATCCCAACTTTTGAGCTTCTTCATAGGTAATTGGATAATCATGTGTCCACTTACCTGTTGATAAAATCTTTGCAAGTTCTTTTGCCTTTGATTCTTCATAATTTCCAGATAATAATTCATAAACTGCTTCTTCTACTTGATTAATTGCTTTTTCTGCAACATCTGCTAAAATTAAAGATTTATCATCAATTTTATTAATATCTTTTGTTTCTTTTAATTTCAATAAAGATGCTGCTGGAAATTCTCCAAGTTGTGGGTCAACAGGACCCAACACTGCATTTTCACTCATAACAATTTCATCAGCACTTAATGCTATTAATGTACCACCACTCATTGCATAATGTGGGACAAAAACAGTTACTTTACCCTTATGTTTTTTTAAAGCTCTTGCGATTTGTAATGACGCAAGCACAAGACCACCAGGAGTGTGGAGCACCATATCAATTGGCACATCATCATCTGTTAACTGAATAGCTCTTAAAATCTCTTCAGAATCATGAATATCTATATATTTATAAACAGGAAAGCCTAAAAAACTCATTGTTTCCTGTCTATGTACAAGTAAAATCACCCTTGATTTTCTCTTTTTTTCAATTTTATTTATTAGCCTATGCCTTGCTGATTCTATCATTCTCTGTTTTAATAAAGGTTGTAATGCTGAAAGCATTAAAAATAACCAGAAAAAATCAAAAAAATTTCCACCTGCATTCATTGTC
>JALVYZ010000220.1 GCA_027037705.1 bacterium
CAATATCACCTATATAATATTCACCGCCTACCGTCCTTGAAATAAGATGATAATAAGCGTCTTCACCCATAACCTTTAATCTTCTCATTCTGCCCATAACACACCACCCGTAAAAAATATAATTACAAAATACATAAATAAACAATCAAATGCAACATATTTCTTAATTATTTGCCTGTCCCTTATTTTTCTTACAACGGTGTCCGACATTTTTTTAAGTTCCTGCATATATAATATTTGTCAGACGCCGTAGAGTGTCCGATATGAAGAGATTGCAGCAAAAGCATTTTCGAAAGCCCCTGACAAAAGCCGCCGGCAATCTGCTCATCCTAATCGTTTTGTAAAATGTAGGATACTCTTTACCGCCTTTAGCAATGGCTTCTTTTTCTCTTCTTATTATTTCTTTTGCATATTTTCTCTCTGAAACAGTCTTATTATTTGGCTCAATTTTATCGGATTTGATGATCATCTCATGAATTAATCTCATAATATTATATGTAAATGCAATCATATAGGTTTGTTTTATTAAAGATGTTCTGCTACTTGTCCAAGCTTTTGTTTCTTTAAGATCATTTTTGAAAGTATCAAATATTTTTTCAATATCCCAACGTTTAAAATATAACCAAGCAATCAAACCGGGTCTGAATTTCATTGGAAGATTAGTAACAAATTTTAGTTCATCACCGGTTTTAGGGTCAATTATTGTTACTATGTGAAATATCCTATGAGAACTTGCAAAACCAGCCATATAATATTCCTTAATTCCATTATTTATCGGATCTGTTTTATCAAATGGAATGTCTCCGCTTCTTAACTCTGAACTATTTGATTTCACCCTCGTAATAAAGTAGTGTTTACGTTTCTTTTGTTTAGCCCACCATTCATGACTAATTGCAGCTCTATCATAATCATAGACCATAATCATATTTTTTCTACCAAAATCAACCGGTTTAATATTGCTGACAGCTTCTTTTAAATATGTTATTTCATGTGGCTTTTTGTCTCCAATCGTTACT
>JALVYZ010000221.1 GCA_027037705.1 bacterium
CGTATTTTTTACTTAATTTTAATACATGACCATTTGTTAATGAATGACCTTTCCTTGTTGTTAGTTCAAGAAATTTATTTCTTTTTACTGCAAGTTTTACATCTTCTTCTGAAATTAATCCTGGATGAGCTAAAATATCTACAAAATTTGATTCTAAAGCTGCTTTATTCGTACCTTTTGCTACAGGTTCCACTATTGTCTCTCCATGAACTACAACTAAATCAGCTCCTTTATTTTTAGCTAACTTAGCAAGTAGGTCTATCTTTTCAGGGACAACATGTGTAATTTCTATTCCAATTAATAGTTTAAATTGTATTGAAGAATATTCTTTTTTTAATTTCATTTGATTTTCTATAATTATTTCAAAATTTGAAAAATCAGCATGATCTGTAATAGCAATTCCTTGGTATCCATTAGATTCAGCTCTTTTTATTAATTCAGCAGGAATTAAAACTCCATCACTAAATGTTGAATGAGTATGTAAATCATACATTTTTCACTCCACTGTTACACTTTTTGCTAAATTCCTTGGTTGATCTATATCACACCCTTTATAGTCAGCAATATAATAACTTAAAAGTTGTAGAGGAATTATATAAAGCAAAGGTTGTAAATATTTATCTATTGTTGGGACTCTAATAATTACATCAGCTAAATTTTCAAGATTATCTCCATTATTTTCATCAGTTAATACAATGGTTATACCCTTTCTTGACTTAACCTCATGAAGATTGCCTATCATTTTTTCATATAAACTATTTTGTGGTAAAACAACTACAACAGGCATATTTTCATCAATAAGAGCAAGGGGGCCATGTTTCATTTCCCCACCAGGATATCCTTCTGCATGGATGTAAGAAATCTCTTTTAATTTTAATGCTCCTTCCAATGCAACGGGGAAATTGATTCCTCTTCCTAAATATAAAAAGTTATGAAATTTAGAAAAATCAGGAGCTATTGATTTTATATATTCGTCTAATAAAAGAGTTCTTTTTATTTTTTTAGTTAAATCTTTTAAATTATTAATAAATGTATTTATTTCCTTGCTTGATAATTCCCCTTTTAATTTCCCAATATAAATTGCTAATAAATAAAAAATTATTATTTGAGAAGTAAAAGCTTTTGTTGATGCAACACTTATTTCAGGACCAGCATGTGTATAAATAGTATAATCTGACTCTCTTGGAATCGAACTACCAAGAACATTACAGATTGAAATTATTTTTGCTCCATTTTGTTTAAATTTTCTTATTGTTTCAAGTGTATCTGCAGTTTCTCCAGATTGACTTACTGCTATTAAAATTGTCTTATCAGTAATTGGTCTTTTTCTGTATCTTAATTCAGAAGCGTAATCAACTTCTGGTACAACTCCAGCAATCTCTTCCATTAAATATCTTCCAATTAATGAAGCATGCCATGATGTCCCACATGCAGTTATTGCAATATCGTTTGTTTCTTTAATTAAATTTACCAAAGAATTATCTATTTCATAAAAGATAATTTCATTATTTGTGAAATTAACTTTATCTAAAAATGTTTTTGAAATTGCTTCTGGTTGTTCCATTATCTCTTTTATCATAAAATGTTTATATCCTGATTTTTCAGCTT
Organism: bacterium; assembly: GCA_027037705.1. GTDB lineage: Bacteria > DYJV01 > DYJV01 > DYJV01 > JALVYZ01 > JALVYZ01. The sequence continues at coordinate 1,609 of JALVYZ010000221.1, forward strand.
GAGATGGTGACCAGTTAATTTCTATAATATTTCTTTCAATTTCCTCAAAGTTATTATAAATTTTATATTTTTCTCTTTCAATAAAAATTATATCATTATCTTCTAAGATAATTGCTTTATTGGTGTATTCAAGAAAAGCAGGGATATCAGAAGCTAAAAAATATTCACCTTCTCCAATCCCAAAAATCAATGGAGAACCTTTTCTAACTCCAATTAATAAATTATTATAACCTTGAACAATAATAGCAAGTGCAAATGCACCTTTTAATTCTTTAACTGCTTCAAATAGTGCTACTTTTAAGTCAGTTGTATATTTTAACTTTTCCTCTATTAAATGTGGAATAACTTCAGTATCTGTTTTAGAGGTAAAAACATGATTTCTTTTCTCAAGGTATTCTTTAAGTTCCATATAATTTTCAATAATACCATTATGTACTACAGCAATATTACTATTGCAGTCTGAATGAGGATGAGCATTAACCTTTGACGGCTCACCATGAGTTGCCCATCTTGTATGCCCAATACCAACAGTGGCATAATACTTTTTCCCTTTTTCAAACACTTTATTTTCTAAATTTACAATTTTACCTTGTTCTTTTTCAACAATAATTTCTCCATTAGACAAAAGTGCAATTCCTGCTGAATCATAACCTCTATATTCAAGCTTTTTTAATGATTGAATGATTACATATTCTGCAGGTTTATTCCCTAAATATCCTACTATTCCACACATTTAAATCCCTCTTGGTTAAGTTGTAATACTTTTACAGAAATAATGAAAAATGTCAATATAATAAAATTCATGAAAGAATTCATTTTAAAAAAGCTTTCATAATAAAAGATATTGCTTTTTAATCCTCTTTTTGTTAATATTGCCTAACTTAAATTGAGGAGCCACATATGAGAAAGATTTTGCTTTTTTTTATTATTTTTTTTGTTACAAATCTCTATGGATATTATTCTCCTTGGACACCATTACTTCAACATCTTAATATATATTATTCATTAAATAATTTAGAAGCTTTTAAAATAACAAAAGTATCAGGAAATACCTTAAATTTTTTACCTCTACAAAATAGCTCACTTTTTCCTGGAAGTGAGTTAATAATTAAAAGAAAAGGGAATAATCCTTTAAACACAGAGACTTTAGGTTTTGCTAAATTCATAGGATATTTTAATCAAACAGGAACAGCAAATATTGTTTATCAATTAAAAGATGTTACTCCAGGTGATTTTTTATTAAAACCATATTCAAGAAAAGTAATAGTTTTTACAAATGTTAAAAATAAATATGCCTTTAAACCATATAATGACCTTGTTCAGGCACTAACTTTTAATAATTTTTCAGTATTTGAAATCGACAAACCCCAGGATATTTCAATTTTAAATATGAGTGAGTATAATCTTTTAGTTCGACTTGAATATTCCCCAGGAATTATAACAGCCAAAATTCAGTCTTTATATGATCGTTCAATACTTTTTTCCCAATCATTTCAGTTTCCATATATAGTAGAAACAAAATTTCCACCAAATGTTAATATTTGCTTTAAAGAGTTTAAAGCAAGAAGTAGAAGCTTTTTTAGTAAATCTCAGGAAGAGGAAGTATATGTTAAAAAAAGTGGAAAAGAGTATAGTTTTACTCATGGTAATATAGAAGAAGGAAAGGTATATCATGGAGAATATGAAATTGTTAGATATAAATTAACTCGCCCTGCTGTCAGGATGGTTGTAGCTGATGTAGATGGTGATGGTAAAAAAGAATTTGTCACTATAAATAATTATTCTGTTGATGTATATAAAATTATTGGTCCAGAACATTTAAAACTTTATAAAGTATTTTCCTATAGAAAATCAGGTATTATAGCAATACATCTACATAAAGGTGATTTTAATAAAAATGGAAGAGATGAGTTGTTTATAACTCTTACTCAAAAAACAACTTACATGGAACAAATTGATAATAAACTTTGTTCAATGATTATAGAATTAGGTAAAAATGGTAAATTTAAAATAATAAATAAAAATTTGCCATATTATCTGCGCGTTATAGAGAGTAGAGATGGCAGACCTCATCTTTTGTGTCAAAAAGAGGGGGAATATGAACCATACGATGGTAAAATTTATGAAATGAGATGGGATGGTAAAAAATTTGTAAAAGGGAGTGAATTCCCACCTGCTAAAAATGTTTATTCAATATATGGTTTTATCCCTCATC
>JALVYZ010000222.1 GCA_027037705.1 bacterium
CTCATGGGCTTAAACCTCTCCATCAGCCAGTCGGCAATGGGAAAGATCAGGTAGATGTCGCCTACAAGGTCTATAAGGTTGTAGATGTAGCTTTCAGCCAGTGAAAGGTCTGAGAAGGTGCTGAGCGCCTCCCTTAAAGCCCAGGGTTTGTTGATCTTTATTACCAGTTTGTCCCCTTTCCCCCAGACACGCTTCCCGTTCCAGAGCTCAACGGAGACCTCCTTTTCCCCCGGAGCCCCCTTAAGGAGCTCTCTTATTAGTTCTTTGTTCAGCTTTATTAGTTCTTCTTCACTGAGACAGACCTCCATCTCTCCCCTCCTCTAAGAGCTCTCTTGCGTAACGCTTTCCTATCTCAACAGCAGGCTGACCGTAAGGGTTTATACCTATCAGCTTCGCCATAACAACAACTGCAACCATGTATGTCATAAAGAGGTAGCCCATCTGGTACTCAGAGAGTTGGCTTAGTTCAAACCGAACAACCGGCCTGTTCTTCTGCCTTAAGGCGTAAAGAGTCCCCTCAAACTCCGCCCGCATTATCTCTCCAAGGGTCCTTCCTCCCACGTAAGGAAGTATCAGAGAGTTCTTAGGAAGCCTGACGTCACTTGACCTGTTATTTACAAAGAAGAGCTGGTAGAACTTATCGTCGGGACCGTCAACGAAGAGCTGAAGAATTGAGTGCTGGGAAGAAGTTCCTATGGCCTTAAGGGGTGTCTGACCCTGGCCTTCTTTTCCAAGGGACTCCGCCCAGAGCTGAGCGTACCACTCTGTAAACTCGTTCATGTAGGTTGAGTAGGGCATAACAACTGAGATATCCCTTCCAGATTTGTAGTGAAGGTACTTGGAGGCAGCGAGGTAGAAGGCAGGAAGCGGCGTCTCTAGAAGGTCGTAGGCGCCTTCTAAAAACCGGGTTACGTCGTAGCCGGCAAAGTATGCAGGAAGGAGGCCAACTGCGGTGAAAACGGAAAACCTTCCCCCTATCTCTTTCGGTATTTCAAGGAAAGGAGCTCCCAGCTC
>JALVYZ010000223.1 GCA_027037705.1 bacterium
AATTTTGAAGCATACTCAACAACTTCTGGAACATTTATAACTCTTCCAATGTTTGCCCCACAGTGACATACAAAAACCCCAATTCTTGGCTCTTTTCCTGCGACATCTATTTCTTCAGGTAACTTTTTTTCAGTAACAAGCTTCCCTCTTCTGTAATTTAAAAATTCGCCACAAAGAGAACCTGCACCACTTGCAGTATAAACTGCTTCTGGGATATCACTTGGACCAATAAAAGCACCGCTAACAAAAATTCCTTCTTTTGTAGTCTTTAAAGGATTGTTAAAATCAACATTGCAGAATCCCATATCATTTAATTCAATTCCAAATTTTTCAGCAATATCTTTTGCATCCTTTGGAGGATTCATTCCTACAGAAAGAACGACTAAATCAAATTCCTCTCTTTTAACTCCCTCTGTTGTTGCATATTTTATTGTTATATTTTTGGTTTCAGGGTCTTCTTTTTCAACTGAAACATAGCTTCTAATAAATTTAACTCCTAATTCTTTTGCTCTGTCGTAATATCTTTCAAAGTCCTTTCCATAAGCTCTTATATCGTTGTGAAAAATTGTAATATCAACATTTTCATCATGTTCTTTTGCTAAAATTGCCTGTTTTTGAGTGTATGTGCAGCAAACTGCTGAACAATAACTGTTTGCTCCTGGTGGATTAACTTGACGGGAGCCTACGCATTGAATCCATGCAATTTTTTTAGGGTGCTTACCATCAGATAATCTTCTTATCTCTCCACCAAATGGTCCTGTTGATGAAAGTAATCTTTCAAAATCAAGACTTGTAATAACATTAGTATATTTACCATATCCGTAATCACCTCTAATTTTTGGGTCAAATATTTCAAATCCTGATGATAATATCACTGCTCCAACATTTACTTCAATTCTTTCAGGTTTTTGAGTAAAGTCAATTGCATTGTTTTCACACACATTTTCACAAAAACGACATTTTTTCTCTTTTAAATATAAACAATTTTCTTCATCAATGTAGGTAATTAAAGGA
>JALVYZ010000224.1 GCA_027037705.1 bacterium
GTGGTATGAAGATAAAATCAAGTATGCTGGGGTTTTGGCGGCTGATAAAAATGGAGGGACTTTTGGAAATTTTTATATAAAGGCTGCTGTTAGAGGAGCAAATATTATAATTCCAGTAGGTCACGAAAAATTAATTCCTTTTTATTATCCAGCAACTCAAAATGTAGATTTTTCAATGGGAAATAAAGTTGCTTTACTTAGATTTTTTAATGGGGTAGTTTATACTGAAATAGAGGCTTTTAGGGATTTATTTGATTTAGAAGCAAATATTATAGCTGCTGGGGGGATTTTGGATACTCAAGGAGCAGTAGTTTTTGAAGTGGAGGGTGAAAAAGTAAAAGAGGCTATGGATTTTGCTTATAGGTATAACTCGTTAATTTTAGAAAGTTTGTTATAATTTCAAAAAAAGGCTACAAATGCTTATAAAAGAAGCACAAGTCCCATTTATAGCAAGAAAAATAGCTTATGATTTGTTAAATAGTGGATATGTAACTTTTCCTAAGGGAATTGATAATGCTATTAAAGAGATTGAAGAGATAATACTTGATGATGTGTTATGGGAGAGAGAAATAGAAGATAAAGCAAGAGAAATTTTAAATAGACAAGAAGAAGAGAATGAATTTTTATTTTATGATGTTGATAGAAGAGAAGTTTTTAAATTAATTAAGAAAAAAATAGCAGAGGAGGAAGGTTTTAACTTAAAGAAAGATGAAAGAATTGATGATTTATCTTATTTTATTGTAAAAGAGCTTTGGGATAAAGAATTAATAGATTATGATGTAAGAGATGGTAAAATTAAAAATATTATTTTTAACTCTATAATGGAGTTTTTAAATAGAGAAAAAGAAGCAAGAGATGAGGTATATAGAAAAATTGAAAATTATAAAAGACCTTTAATTCCGGGAAGCGAAGAATTTAATTTAGTATTTCAAAGACTTTATGAACAAGAACTTAGAAAAAGAGGGTTAATATGAAAGTTAGTATTTTACTTGAAAATGGAATGTTTTTTGAA
>JALVYZ010000225.1 GCA_027037705.1 bacterium
ACATAGAAAAAAGTTATGAGGTAATAAAAAAATATAAAAATAATTTAGCATGTATAATTATTGAACCTGTTATTGGTGAGGGAGGATTTTTACCTGCTAATACAGATTATCTACAATTTTTAAGAGATATTACCAGTGAATTAAATACAGTTTTAATTTTTGATGAAATAATCACTGGTTTTAGAATTTCACCTGGAGGGGCTCAATATAAATATAAAATTTATCCTGATTTAACTACAATGGGTAAAATTGCAGGAGGTGGGTTTAATATTGGAATAATTGGAGGGAAAAAGGAGATTTTGGAACTTTCTTCTCCTACATATAAAGAAAATAATAAAGTTTTAATAGGTGGTGGGACTTTTTCAGAAACATTTTATTCATCTATTACAGGGTATAATGTATTAGATTATTTAGATAATAATAGAGAAATTTATGAAGAATTAAATAAAAAAGGGGAATATATAAGAAATAAATTAAAAATTTTTATAGATAAAAATAAAATCAAAGCTATTGTTACAGGTATTGGCTCTCTTTATATGGTACATTTTCCATATAAAGATATAGTTGTCAATTCTCCTCAGGATATTGGGACTAATACAGATATTTTTAAAAGAGATTATGAGTTTAAAGTAAGGATGTTAAATGAAGGTATTTATGTTATGCATGGTGGCGGCGCAATTTCTGTGTCTCATACATATGAAGATTTAGATAAAATAATTGAGAGAACTGAAAAAGTTTTAATTGAAATGGACTTGCAAAAATAGATTATTTTATATATAATCAAAAGAAAATTTAAAAGGAGGGGTTCAAATGAGAAAAATATATTTAATATTTTTAGTTTTATTTTTATTTGTAGGGTGTTCATTATTAAAACAAAATACAGAAGATACTTCATTAGCTCCCCCAAATGAAACTCAGCAAATTAGTAATTTAACTTTTGAAGATTTACCAGTACCGTCTAATATGAAATTAGATAGAGAAAATTCATTTGTTTATGAAACCTCTAACTATAGAACAGGAATTCTCATCTATAATGGGAATATGGATGCTGTAGATGTTGCCAATTTTTATAAATCAGAGATGTCAAAATATAATTGGACTCTTGTAAATTCTTTAGAATACAAAAAAGGAAGTCAATTAATTTTTGAAAAACCTGGATGGATAGCAGTTGTTAAAATTGAATCAACATGGCAAAATTCTTCAAGATTAACAATAACAATTGGGCCCAAAGGCTCTCAAGAAGGGTCTACAAAATAAAGGAGGTGGTTATGGAAAAGACTCCAATAGTTGAGGAGTTATTAAAATTTAATGATGAATTTAAAAAATTATGGGAAGAACATGAGGAGTTAGATAGAATTGTAGATGAAATGTCTGAGAAAGTTTATCTAACTCCTGAAGAAGAAATTAAATTAAAAGAACTTAAATTAAAAAAATTAAAAGGAAAAGAGAAATTAGTTGAAATAATAGAGAAGTATAAAAAGGAGAAGGAGTCAAGTTAATAATGAAAACTGGTGCTGAAATTTTATTAGAATGTCTTGAAAAAGAAGGTGTTCGGCATATATTTGGTTATCCTGGCGGAGCAGTTTTAAATATTTATGATGTTCTCCCTAATTATAATTTAAATCATATACTTGTTAGACATGAGCAGGCAGCAGTCCATGCAGCAGATGGTTATGCTCGTTCAAGTGGTAAAGTTGGTGTTGCACTTGTAACTTCAGGCCCAGGTGCAACAAATACTGTAACTGGCATTGCAACAGCTTATATGGATTCTGTCCCATTGGTTGTATTTACAGGACAGGTCCCAACAAAATTAATTGGAAATGATGCTTTTCAAGAAGCAGATATTGTTGGAATTACAAGACCATGTACAAAACATAATTATCTTGTAAAGAATGTAAAAGACCTTCCGAGAATTATTAAAGAAGCATTTTATATTGCAAATTCAGGAAGAAAAGGACCTGTTTTGGTAGATTTACCTAAGGATGTATTAATTTCAAAAATGAAAAATTATGAATATCCAGAAAATATAGTAATAGAAAGTTATAAGCCTACATATAGTTGTAATATTAAACAGATAAAAAGAGTATTAAACGCTATATGCCAGGCAAAAAGACCAGTTTTATATATAGGAGGTGGAGTAATTTTATCAGATGCTTCTGAAGAATTATATAAATTTGCAAAAAAACTTACTATTCCAGTTACATCAACTTTAATGGGATTAGGTGCTTATCCAGGTACAGATGAATTATTTTTAGGGATGCTTGGAATGCATGGAACTTATAGTGCAAATATGGCTGTTACAGAATGTGATTTATTGATTGCAATTGGTGCAAGGTTCGATGATAGAGTTACTGGAAAGATAGAAGAATTTGCTCCATCTGCAAAAATTATTCACATTGATATAGATCCAACATCAATTAGTAAAAATGTTATTGTAGATATACCTGTAGTTGGTGATGCTAAGGATGCATTAAAAAAGTTAAATAATTTATTGGATGAAATTTCAGAAGATGAAATAAAAAAATATATAAAAAAATTAGAAAGCTGGCATAAGAAAATTGACAATTGGAAAGTAACGCATAAATTAAGTTATGATAATAATACTAATAAAATTAAACCTCAGTATGTAATAGAGACAATTTATAATTTAACTAAAGGTGATGCAATAATTTCAACAGAAGTTGGACAAAATCAAATGTGGGCAGCACAATTTTATAAATTTGTAAAACCAAGAACATTTTTAACGAGTGGTGGACTTGGAACAATGGGATATGGATTTCCTGCAGCAATAGGTGCTCAAGTAGCGAATCCAGATAAACTTGTTATTGATATTGCAGGTGATGGTAGTATTCAAATGAATATTCAAGAAATGGCTACAGTTGTTCAATATAATTTGCCTGTTAAAATAGTAATATTGAACAATTCATATTTAGGGATGGTAAGACAATGGCAGCAGTTATTTTTTAATAGAAATTATTCACAAACGAAAATGGTGGCTCAACCTGATTTTGTTAAACTTGCAGAGGCCTATGGATCTGTTGGTTATACAGTTGATAAAAAAGAAGATGTTGAAAATGTTTTAAAGGAAGCATTTTCAATAAAAAAACCAGTAATTATTGATTTTAAAGTTGAAGAAGAAGAAAATGTTTATCCAATGGTTCCAGCAGGAGAACCAATCAATAAAATGTTATTAGTTTAGAGAGGTGATATAATGGAATATTTTCCAGCTAAGAAAAAATGGATTAAATGTTCATTTTGTGAAAGAGATGAGAGAAGTGTTAGAAAACTAATTGAAGGTCCAAATAATGTATATATATGTGATAAATGTGTATCTTTATGTAATGAGATAATTTTAAATGAATTTGAAAAAGAAAAAATTGAAAATTTAAGGAATGTTCTACTTAAACCAGAGGAAATTAAGAAAAAACTTGATGAATATGTAATTGGACAGGAAGATGCAAAAAGAATATTATCAGTAGCAGTTTATAATCATTATAAAAGAATTGCTTACTTGGAAACAAATAAATTAAAAGATGAAGTTGAAATACAAAAAAGTAATATACTTTTAATAGGACCTACTGGCTGTGGAAAAACTTTACTTGCAAGAACATTAGCTAAAATTTTAGATGTGCCATTTGCTATTGCAGATGCAACAACATTGACAGAAGCTGGATATGTTGGAGAAGATGTGGAAAATGTACTTGTAAGGCTTTATCAAGCAGCAGATTATAATATTGAGAAAACCCAAAAAGGAATTGTTTATATTGATGAGATTGATAAAATTGCAAAAAAATCTTATAGTCCAT
>JALVYZ010000226.1 GCA_027037705.1 bacterium
GCAAATATATTAACAATCCCTGTTAAGATTCCACTTTTATAAACCTCTTTTTCTACTAAATCTGTTATATCTTTTATATCACAGTTTTTATTTAAATATATCTCTATTGTTGAAGTATATATACCCATATTTTAAGCTGCAAGTAATTCTATACCTTCTGGTAATTGTTTTTTGATTTTTTCAAGAGCTCTCTTTTCTATTTGTCTAACTCTCTCTCTTGTTATGCCAAACTCATCTCCTATTTCCTGTAATGTTTTTGGCTCTTCAGTTAGGTATCTATTCATAATTATATATTTTTCTCTTTCATTTAAAACATCAAGAGCTTTCCATAACTCTCTTTTTAAAATTTGTTCTTTTTCATTTTCAATAGCTTCTTCCTCAGGAGTCATATAAGTTGATTCTACAAAGTTCAAGAATGTTTTTCCATTATCATCAATTTCATTGTCAAGAGAAACATCATTATGCTCAAACCTATTTTTAATTTCAATTATTTTATCTTTATCAACATTGTAATCATCTGCAATTTGTTCTATAAAATTTTCTCCTTCTATCTCATCAGCAACTTTTGAAAACTTATAAAATATTTTTTTCTGTAATTGAGTTGTCCCTAATTTAACAAGACTCCATGTTCTTAAAATATATTCATGAATTTGAGCTCTTATCCACCATACAGCATAAGAGATAAATTTTTTACAACCTTTTTCTGGATTAAATTTTTTTACAGCTTTTAATAATCCTAAATTCCCTTCTTGGATTAAATCTTTTAATGGAAATCCAAGTTTTCTATATTCATTTGCAATTTTTACAACAAATCTTAAATTTGATAATACTAATTTTTTAGCAGCTTCAATATCATTTTTTTCTCTTACTCTTTTAGCTAACTCATATTCTTCTTCTGCTGTTAACACAGGAAATTTATTTATTTGTTGGATATATTTATCAAGAGATTCATGATTAATATCTGGAAGATTTATATTTTTTAATTCTCCCATTTTATCACCTCCGTTA
>JALVYZ010000227.1 GCA_027037705.1 bacterium
CTTGTATGAAACCAAAGCCAATGCTCTTTTTCAAGTAAAAAAATTTCGTTTTTTTTATTTTTTAAAGTTAATGCAATATGAGAACCTACTACTCCTGCTCCAACTATTGCAATTAGCATTTAAAAACAACCTAATTGACAGCTTGTTATTTTAATTTTTAATTCATTTAAAAGTTCTCCCATTTGTTTTTTAGTAATCCCAAATTTGTCAGCAAATTCCCATGCTTTGGCGCAGGTAATTTTATTATCATGTTTTTCCGCATATTCTTTTAATTCTTGTATTATTTTTTCTTTTTCCATTTTTCTCCTCCATATATTATTTTATAATTTTAATAACAACTTAACTATTTAGTGTCAATTAAATTACTTTCTTTTTGGATTTAATATTGTTTGCAAGCCTTCTCCCAGAAAGTTAAATCCCATAACAGTTATAAAAATTGCAAGACCTGGAAAAACAGATAACCACCATGCAATCTCAATGTTATCTTTTCCACTTGTTAACATATTCCCCCAGCTTGGAGTTGGTGGTTGAACGCCTAATCCTAAAAAGGAGAGAGCAGATTCAGTTAAAATAGCTCCTGCTACCCCAAGAGTAGCATATACTAAAATTGAAGGCAATACATTTGGTAATATATGTATGAATATTATTCTTAATGTTTTAGCTCCATTTATTTTTGCAGCAATAACAAAGTCTCTATTTTTTAAACTTAGAAATTCTGCTCTTACGATCCTGCATATACCCATCCAGCTTGTTAAACCAATTATTATCATAATATTTGCAATTGAAGGTTCAAGATAAGCTATTACAGCTAAAATTAAAAAGAAGGCAGGAAAACATAACATAATATCAACAAATCTCATTATAATTGTATCAACTATTCCCCCAAAATATCCTGAAATTGCTCCTAAAATTGTTCCAATTATTGTTGAAATACCAACAGCAATAATTCCTACTTCAATTGATATCCTTGAACCATAAACTAATCTTGAAAAAACATCTCTC
>JALVYZ010000228.1 GCA_027037705.1 bacterium
TGAAGAATGTTCTTCCACCAGATCTTCTACCTGCATAAACTTCTTCTTGCTCAATTAAACTAACACCTGAACAGTTTAAAATCCATACGAGAGGGATTCTCAATGTTTCAGCAATATCCTGAGCTCTAAATACATTCTCCATTTGACCTGGAATCCAAGCACCTGCTAATACTTTATTATCAGAGGCTATTAATGAAACCCATCTTCCTTCTATTTTTGCTAAACCATTAATAACTCCTGTTGTTCCATATTTATTAAAAGCTGGGTTATATAATGTGTTTAATGGTAAAAAAACTCCATCTCTGGTAATATATTCAATTCTTTCCCAAGCTGTTTTTTCTCCTCTTTTATGTAGTCTTTCAGCAGGAATTCCAGCGTTCTTAACCTTATCAATTGCTTCCTCAACTTCGTTCCAGACTTTTTTAATGTTTTCATAACTTTCTTTCATCTTTTCTTTTTGCTTATCGCTAAGTGGTTTTCCAAATTTCTTCATGTTCTTAAAATATGGATGCATTTCCTAATTCCTCCTTTTATTTTATATTCTTTGTGATAAATCTATACAAATTGTAGAAAATTTTATTCACCTTTATATTGAGGTTTTCTTTTCTCCTTAAATGCTTGTAATCCCTCAAGCCTGTCTTTAGTAGGGATTAACACATTATAACATTGTGTTTCAAAAGCAAGCCCTGTAAATATATCAGTTTCTGTGCCATAATTTATTGCCATTTTTGCCTGTTCAATTGCAATAGGGCCATTTTCACATATTTTTTCAGCCCAGCTTATTGCTTCATCAAGTAATTTTTCTGGCTCTACAACTTTATTCACAAGTCCAATCTCATAAGCTTCATCAGCTGAAATTCTTTTTGCTAAAAATATCATCTCTTTTGCCTTGCCTTTACCAACTGCTCTTGCAAGTCTTTGAGTCCCACCTGCACCTGGAATAATTGCAAGAGAAGTTTCTGTTAACCCCATTGTTGCATTTTTTGAGGCAATTCTCATAT